>JAPXME010000157.1:0-3979 GCA_033809185.1 Clostridiaceae bacterium | reverse complement strand
AATTATCAAAGCCTTTATCTGGGAAGTGATCTGCTCATAGATTGGTTTTCCACTTGAATTACTGATAATAATATCCAATGCGCCACCTCCTATAACCATAAAGTGTATATATCCATTATATACATATATAACGTCGCTGTCAATATCTGAGAGAAAAAATCTTCAGGACCGATTCTTCAGAGCCGATTCCTCAATACTGATGAGCTTCATCTTTTTGTCAGTAGTTCTGTTTGTGGCCCCCCGGCATAAAAATAATTAGAGTGGAAGAAATCTTTGGCAACATTCTCTGATAAAAAGTGGCCGGCTCCAGCAATGCAGGAGGTGATGAATCGTGAATGTAAGAAAACACAGTCGGGAGATCCAGGAAAAATTACTGCGGGCTTTAGAACTTCCTGATGATGTAGTCTTTGATCTGCCGAAGGTCACTGTGATTGGCGATATTCAGATCTATCTTGAAAATCACCGGGGGATAATAGCCTATTCACCTACAGTAGTTCGAATTGCCGTAAGTATCGGAGAAATACAGATTGATGGTGAAGGTTTATTTATTCGTACAATTAATCGCGATGAGATCTATCTGGAAGGCAGAATTTATGCAGTCCGTTATCAGCGCTAGGGGGTAAATGATGGATTGGCAGTTAGGCGTCAAAGGATATCTGGAAATAAGCCTGACCGGAACTAATCCGGAAAGAGTTATAAATATGGCTATGAGCAGGGGAATCAATGTCTGGGATATCAGACATGATGCTCAAGGTCGGCTTCGCTGTAAAATCAGGATAGGTGGCTACAAAGCCTTACGGTATTTGGTCAGGAGAAGCGGTTGTCGTATTCGCATTGAAAGGAAGCAGGGTCTGCCCTTTTTGCTCCACAGAGTAAAAAAACGCAAGGTGCTAGTAGCCGGAATAGTTGCCTTTTGTGTTATTATCTACGTCCTGAGTGGATTTGTTTGGTTTTTAGAGGTAACTGGCAACGAACAGGTAGCAACGGAAATAATTCTGCAAAATGTAGAAAAAAACGGTTTGAAAGTTGGTCAGTTAAAAAGAGGGTTACAGCGCGAATATCTCATGGAACAATTATTGCTGGAGATTCCTGAACTGGCCTGGGCCACAATTCATGTTCAGGGAACGAAAATAGTCATTGAGGTCGCTGAAAAAACCTTACCCCCGGAGGGTGGAGTTTCACAACCGGCAGATTTAATCGCCCGAATCGGTGGAAAGATCGAAGAATTATTGATCCTTAAAGGTACTCCTTTAGTGAAGGAAGGCGATCTGGTACAGGCTGGTCAGACTTTGATAGAAGGTGTTTTTTATCCGCAAATTCAAATTAATACAGACGGTAGCATTACCCCTTCGGGAGAGCCTGAACCGGTGAGAGCTCAAGGATTGGTCAGAGCTAGGGTGGTGCGTGAGTTAGAAGCCTCCTGCCCTCTTAAGGAAGAACTGCTCCAGGACACTGGCCAGGAGGTAAAAGTAAAGCTCTTAAGCTGGCAGGGTGGGGATTTAGTTCTGTTCGGACAACGGACGGTCCCTTTTGCTAAGTATCGACAGATTAAAGAAGCCAGAACCCTATATGAAGGCAGGAAACTGAAAGGGCCTATAGAAGTAATAACCATTGTCTATCGTGAGCAAGAAAGCAAAATCAAGAACTGGGGATTAGAAGGTGCTTACCAAGAGGCAGTCCGTAGGGCGCGTCAGCAGTTAAACCAAGAGCTTCCTGAAGATTGTCTGGTTATTTCAGAGAAGGCTGAGCCTGTATCTTCAGAGGAGGAAGGGCTAGTAAAAATTATTTATTCCCTAGAAACCAAAGAAGATATTGGTGGTTATGCTGACTAACATGGTGGGCAATACGTGGAATGATCTTGAAAAATAGGGTATAATAAATCGTTAGACAATATTATTTTTATGGTAGGCCAAGGAGGTTATTCTTAATTGACTGTTGGACAAAAGCCTGATTTCTCCCTGGATAATCAGGAGGCTTCAGCCTTATATGGTTTGCGGGATGAAAATCTCAGTTTTTTAGAAGATAATCTAGGAGCTAAAATAGTTGCCAGGGGTGGAGATATTTATATCTCAGGTAATACTGAAGATGTTGAATTGGCCACGGCTGTAATTAATCAATTGATTGAACTGATTAGGGCCGGTAATGCCATAGCAATTCCCGATATTAATTATTATTTGCAAGTTGTTCGGGAGGGTAAGAATAAAAATTTGGCTGAATTATTGAATCAGGTCCTGGCCATAACCTCCAGAGGCAAGCAAATCAAGGCCAAGACCTTGGGACAATATAATTATGTACAAGCTATTAAAAATCATGATATTATTTTTGGCATTGGCCCAGCCGGTACAGGCAAAACTTATTTGGCGGTAGTATTGGCTATAGCCGCCCTAAAAAACAAAGAAGTGAATCGCATTATTTTGACCCGACCTGCAGTGGAGGCTGGGGAAAAGCTGGGCTTTTTGCCTGGAGATTTACAAGAAAAAGTAGATCCATATCTACGTCCGTTATATGACGGCCTTTATGATGTACTAGGAATTGAAACGACCCAGCGCTATTTGGATAAATCAGTTATAGAGGTAGCTCCCTTAGCTTATATGAGGGGTAGAACCCTTGATGATTCATTTATTATCTTAGATGAAGCTCAGAACACAACGCCTGAACAGATGAAAATGTTCTTAACCAGACTTGGATTTGGTTCAAAAGCCGTAATAACAGGTGATGTAACCCAGGTAGATTTACCACACAACTCTAACTCAGGATTAGTAGTCGTACAACAAATACTAAAAGGGATTAAAGGAATCAGCTTCCAGTATCTCACTCAGGCCGATGTTGTAAGGCATCCTGTTGTTCAACGGATAATTATTGCTTATGAGGAGTATCAGCGGAGTCAGGAGATGAAGAAAGAAGGGTAAGTAGGGTAATAAGGGGGAGAATTTTATGCCTACAACACGGAAGTCTGCTTACATAGTGGATCAGCATGAAGGCTTATGGAGTAAAAGAAGGTTGAGAAAGGCTTTTTGGTATGTGGTTTTTTTGCTGGCAATTATGTCTATTTTCGCAGTTCATTTTCTGCCGGCCCGTTATCACATTGCCGAAAATGAGGTAGCCACAGACAATATTACTGCTAATCAGACCATTACTTTTGTGGATGAAATAAAAACAGCAGCCCTAAAAAAAGAGGCCGCTGATAAAATTAGTGAGGTTTATGTCATTAATAATGATGTAATCTACAACATGGAAGAGGAGATAGTCAATTTTTATAAGGGCTTAGACCAGATCGTAGCCAGGGAAGACTTGACCAATCAAGATAAGGTCAACGCCATGATGAGAGATTATAACTTAAGTGAGATGGCTGCTAAGGTTTATGCTTCCTTAGAACGGGATACCGTTAGAATACTTGAGACTGAATCAATTAATCTTTTGCGTGATAATTGGCAAAAAGGTGTCAAAGATTTTGAAGTTGAAAGCAAGCGGGAAGATATTCTAAACCAGATTGAATTATTAAACTACAATGCTCCTTTTAGGGAGATTATGAAAGCAAACTTCCAAAGATTAAATCTTTTGCCTAATTTATATCTAGATCAGGCGGCCACTTTAAGAGCCAAACAGGAAGCCAGCAACGCTGTGGACGATGTTTTAGTGACTGTCCGGAAGGATCAAATTATTGTTCGCAGAGGAGAAGTTGTAACAGCTGAGCAGATGAATATTCTCAGGGCTTTAGGCTATCAGGCAGAAGATAGGCCGGCCTTGACTATGACTGGTATAGCAGTTTTTCTGGTGATCTGTACCATTTTGACTGTTTTATACATGAAATTTTATCATCGAGATACATATGGACGGGGCAACAGCATGCTTATTCTAGCAGTCTTGGCCTTAATTACCCTCTTTATTACTAAGCTGATTATTTCGATTAATATTAGCTCACGTCCGGAAATTGCTGAATTGGTCAATTATTTGGTGCCTGTTGCTATGGGTTCTATGT
>JAPXME010000156.1:0-3992 GCA_033809185.1 Clostridiaceae bacterium | reverse complement strand
GTAACTAGCCAAGCCACCTTTGATGCTATCAAAGGGCCGGATGCGGCTTTGGAAATGCTGATTCAAGGGAAAGACAAAATCGTTCAGCATGAGATTAAAAAAGGTGATTCCCTCTGGTCAATTGCCATGGCCAATAATTTAACAGTAAACGACCTGCGGGAAGCTAATCCTGAGCTTGCTAACACAGATAAATTAAAACCGGGGATGAAGATAAATTTAGTTAAAGCAGAACCTCTTGTTCAAGTCGCTACAGTCGTAACTGCAACAGTACAAGAAAAAATTCCTTACGGAATTACTTACAAAAATGACTCCTCTCTCTGGCGTGGTCAACAACAAGTTGAACAAAAAGGGAAATACGGCAGTCGCCAAGTTACTTACCGAATCACTAAGGTCAATAATGAAGAAATAGAAAAAGAAGCATTAGACGAGATATTGTTAGAGGAGCCTGTAACCCAAGTGGTTAAACGGGGCACCAAAGTAATGGTGGCTTCCCGTGGTGATGGGGGTAACGGTGTCCTAGCTTGGCCTACTAGAGGCACAATAACCTCTGCTTATGGAGTGAGAAGAAGTAGTGGTATACATACCGGCATGGATATTGATGGTGATACAGGAGATCCGATATTTGCCGCCGAAGATGGGGTAGTCCTTGAATCTGGCTGGAAAGGGAATTATGGATACTGTGTGGTCATCGACCATGGGGATGGTTTATCTACACTATATGCTCATCTAAGTAAGCTTAAAGTATCAATCGGCCAAAGTGTCAAAAGAGGAGACCTTGTCGGATTGATGGGTTCAACTGGTAGAAGTACCGGCTCACACCTTCATTTTGAGGTCAGAATAAACGGTAGACACCAGAATCCGAAGCGTTTCTTAGAGTAGTATAAACGAAGAAAATTAATTATTTTAATGGGTTGTACTAAACGAATTTATCTTTGTTTAGGCAACCTATTTTTCATTTTTAGAATAACATAGCAGGATTACCTTTCTCGCTCTAGTCGGACCCTTTATTTTCTTGACATATCGTTTATTCGATGATTATAATATAACAAATTCTGGCCATAGTAATTTGCTATGTTTTACTATAGTGAATTACCATTGTGGAATACTAACTAAGGATGTGTATGAAAATGATTTTTGATTTTTCCCAGGTTAAAACTATCTGCGTATTTGGCTTAAAGAATAATCCCGCCCGTCCTGCCTATTATGTTTCAGAATATATGCAAAACCATGGTTTTAGAATCATTCCCGTTAATCCAGAGGGGGAATCTGTGCTGGGGGAGAGAGGCTACCGCAGTATTAGCGACATTCCTCCGGAGATTGAGATCGATCTAGCAGACTACTTTATTAGAGCTGAGAAGGTAGTGCCACTTGTCCAAGAGGCATTGGACAGAGGTGTTAAGATTCACTGGCTACAACAAGGAATTGTAAATGAAGAAGCGGCACGTCTAGTCCAGGAAAAAGGGGCTACCATTATTATGGATAAGTGCATTAAGGTTGTTCATCAGAATCAAAAAGCGAGGGGGTAATTTGTGAATGATTTACGATGTGGCCATTATTGGTGGAGGTTCAGCGGGATTGACAGCTGCTATCTACACTTGTCGTGCAGGCTGGAAAACCGTGATAATAGAACAAGGGGCTCCCGGTGGACAGGCGGCTAGTACAGAGATCATTGAGAATTATCCTGGTTTTCCGGAGGGTATTACCGGTCCTGAGCTAATGATGAAGTTCTATGAACAAGCTAAACGCTTCGGTTGCGAATTTATAACAGCCCAAGTGCAAGGATTTGTAGCTGAGGGAAAAATTAAGACAATACATACTACTACTGGAACTATTGAAGCCAAAGCCATAATTATTGCGACTGGTTCCCAGCCTAGAGAATTAGGTGTTCCAGGTGAACAGAAATTCCGTGGCCGTGGAGTTTCTTATTGTGCCACTTGTGATGGCTTCTTTTTCCGGGGGAAAAAGGTTGTTGTCATAGGTGGAGGAGATTCAGCCGTCAAGGAATCCCTGTATTTGGCTAACTTAGCTTCCCAAGTGACAATCATTCACCGTAGAGATGAGTTTCGTGCAGCCAAGGTACTGAGTGATAAGATCCTAGATGTGCCCAATGTGCAGATTCTTTGGGATTCTGTGGTAGATGAGATAAGTGGTAACGGAAAATTGGAAAAAGTTCACCTTCGCAATGTTAAGAGCGGTGAAACCAGTGAGATTGCCGCAGATGGGGTCTTTCTCTATGTTGGTACAAGGCCTAATACTGAGTTCATTGATCTTTCAATAAAGCGTGATGAACAGGGATATCTTCTGACTAATGAGGATTTAGAATGTAGTATTCCTGGTATTTTCGCTATAGGTGATTGTAGAGCCAAAAGTTCTCGTCAAGTGGCTAACGCTGTTGGCGACGGGGCCAGCGTATTACCGGCCTTGGATGATTATTTACATTCCCTGAACTCTTAAGGAAAGAAGGGATAGCTATGTCTTACACCAGAAAAAATCAGAAACTGATCAGATTTGTTACTGTATTCTTAGTGATAGTTATGCTAGGTGGTATCCTGCTTAGTACCCTGTCCTGGTATATCTAACCTTAGATACCTAAATGTTCTTTACCAAAAGGCTGCCTCTTTCCCGTTATAATATAAGTAAAGGGGGCAGCCTGATGGTAAATAAGAAGATTATATTAGGAAAAGTCATAATTCTAATAATAGTACTTTTACTTATAGTGCCTTTTTCGGGCTTGCTACTAACGACAAAAATAGGACAATCAGTTCGGACCTTTTCTTTTCATATTTCCCGCAGGGTGGCCCAGTTATATCTGAATTATAGAACCAGAGATTATCACGCTCTAGAAGGACAGGGCTTTATAGTGAAATACTCTGCTGCTGATGAGGATATTGCTCAGCAGACGATTCAATTGACGGAGAAATATCTGCAAGAAATCCAGGAGACTTTGAAGATTACCTTACCCCAAAAGAGAAGATTCCTGCTTGTGATTTATCCAGACAAGGAATCCTTGAATACCAGCTTTGGATGGGATAGATACCAAAACCCTATGGGGGTGTATTGGGCAGGTAGTATCAGTATTCTCTCGCCTTATGCTTGGCCAATGTCTGATTTGGAGACAGAATCCTTGCAGGAGCTTTTTCAGAAAAAGAACCCTCTGGCCCATGAGTTGACCCACTTGATAGTGGATTATCTTAGTAATGGTAATTACCCTCGCTGGCTGTCAGAAGGACTAGCCCAATATACCGAAATGAAGTTAACTAACTATACTTTGCCGAGACCCGAGGAAGATTTGGGCTTAGTGGCGCTGGAACAGCTTGATAACCGATTAGATGATCCCCAATTGCAGTTACAAGCATATTGGCAAGCCCGGGAAATGGTGCAGTACTTGGTTAGAGAATACGGTTGGGAAAAGATTGTGCAGTATCTGCTTCTCCTAGGGGAAAAACCTTCTGAGGAAGCATTTAGTGCTGTATACGATTTTTCCCCGGTAGATTTATTTTGCGTAGTGTTTGACAATTGAGAATTGTAGATCTACTGCAATCTTGCTTTGCAGATTTCTACTGACAGGAGATAAAAATGAAAATAAGTACTTTAATGAGTGGTAGTTCGGGCAATGCTATTTATATAAGCACGGAAGAAAGCAATATCTTGATTGATGCTGGGCAGACGGGGAAGGCCATAACCCAGTGCCTAGCCGCTGGCTGTGCTTTATTGCCTAGTGAGATTGATGCAATTTTTATAACTCATGCTCACCGGGATCATATCCAAGGGGCAGGGGTCCTTTCCCGAAAATATGATTTACCTATCTACGCCACTGAAGGGACCTGGACGGAAATGGAGCCAATAATCGGCCCCATAAAGCAGCACAATAAGTGCTATGTGACAGATAATGATAAGGTTGAAATTGGTGATCTAGTAATTGAGGCCTTTCCTTTGTCTCATGACGCTTTAGAGCCTGTAGGATACCGATGTGAAGCGGCTGGAAAATCTGT
>JAPXME010000155.1:0-4017 GCA_033809185.1 Clostridiaceae bacterium | reverse complement strand
GGCGGTCAGGTCTTTAAA
This sequence comes from Clostridiaceae bacterium, assembly GCA_033809185.1. Taxonomy (GTDB): domain Bacteria; phylum Bacillota; class Peptococcia; order DRI-13; family JAPXME01; genus JAPXME01. The sequence continues at coordinate 3,999 of JAPXME010000155.1, read as the reverse complement.
TTGGACCTAGTAATGGCCAGTGTGATAATTTTAGCCATAGCTGCGGCTTTAATGTATCAAGGTGTGGTCGCCTTAGAAAAAAGACTATTAAAAGCTTTTTAAATCCTTTTAAATCTTTAGCCATCCTCTTAGCTACGAGCTCGCCCAAGTTTATCTATCCTAAACTCTGAAATTAGTGTATAATATTTTTGAATTCTTTTTTTGGAGGAGTAATCTGACAAAAAAAGGAGCTAAAACTAACAACCTGTGGTTAGGGCGTAAGCCTGAGCTGAGGGGAGGTAGATAAGATTGAATTATTATGCAAAAGATTACAGGTGAGAGTGTCTTTATTTGAGGACATCCTTCGCTTTGTAATCTTTTCTTTTAATGAAGGGGTGCTAGTATGACAAGAAGAATTGGTGTTGTAGGCATTGTAGTCGAATCTAAAGAGAGCGTTCCCCAGTTAAATGCAATTATTAGTGATTACGCTCAAAACATTATTGGCCGGATGGGTGTTCCCTATCATTACTATAAAGAACTCTCAGTTATTTCTTTAATAGTCGAAGGTACTACAGATGAGATAGGGGCTCTTACCGGTAAACTCGGTAACCTAAAAGGGATTACCGTCAAGACGGCTTTAACAAAAGTCAGTATGTAAAATCTATTATAGAAGAGGACGTGAAAAATTATGAAGATTACTACTAAAATATTAACTCGTAGTGCTGTACTGCTAGCTTTGGCATTAGTCGTGCAGTTGGGTAAGTTCCCTCAACCTGTTACTGGGCCGGCAATCAATGGAATTCTGTTTATTGCGTCTGCTGTTGTCGGACCCATAAGTGGTATACTAATTGGATTATTAACTCCTATTGTAGCTTTTGCCGTGGGAATTATGCCTTTTGCTCCCGCCATGGTAATTATAATGTTGGGTAATGCCACCTTGGCAATTGTCTATGGTTTGTTAGCCAAACGTCAAATCCTTGCTCTGGTAGCTGCTGCAGTCGGTAAATTCTTAGTTATGGCTGCTATGGTTAAGTATATATTCCCTTTACTTTTCGGTATTGCAATACCAGCTAAGGTTACTACAATGTTAACTTTACCCCAGCTCTATACGGCTCTTATCGGTGCTGTAGCGGCATTCATTATCCTAAAGCTTATCTCCCATTTGTTTAAAAAGGATAATGCCTGAAAGGCTAAAATAACGGAGAAAGTACTTAGGGATTAGCTAATCTACTGTTAAAGTTATAGGGCATAATTACTGAACAAGATCAAGGTATAAGTTTGAAAAGCCTGGATAGAATAATAGTGGCTGATAACCGTTTTAAAAACTAGCGAGGTTAGTGCCAGTGCTAACAGCACGGTACATTACCGATAGTTAGTTTGCGGTTATCAGTTTCTTTTTTACATAAAAAAAATAACCCTCTACCAAGGGTTATTAAAGAAATATGTACATCCTGATCAAGGATGTGTCCTAGAGAGACTGATGGGATTCGAACCCATATCTTCAGGTGCCACGAGCCTGACTGCTACCATTGCAAACACTCTCTCTGCGATTAATGCTCGTCCTTATTATAACAAGCATGACGGTCATTTTCAATTGGTTCTTTCTGGTCTAATTTTATTTTACCACAAAAAATGGTTTCTGGGCAGTAACTTAGAAAAAAACACCTGGAAAAGGTGTTGTTTTATAAAAGAAATTATATACTTTAAGAAAAGAACATCTATTTGAAAGTGCGTATATTAGAGTAAGAAATGAGATCCTTAATATTCCAAGACAGGGGGTTAATTTTATGATAAGGCGTTATTTAAAGTTGCTCCTAGTATTAATTTTAGTGATATTAGTAATGGGTTGTACGATCAATACAGAAAATTTGCCTTTAGTCTATGTAAGTTTAAGAGATACTTATGAAAATAACATTCTATATTTGCAATGGATTGTTGAAAATCGTTCCCATTGTGATGTTGTCCCAATTACTTTCTCTAATGGTAAGATATTAAACTATAATATTAGACATCATGGTTCTGGAATTACATATACAAACGATAGCAAAACTGAATCAGACATTACATTAGATGTAGGCGAGAGATACGATACCACCGTACAATTCAAAGACTTACCATCAGGGCATTATTCAGCCAAATTCTGGGCGGAATATGATGAAGATCATTCGTTTACTATGATAATTAATTTTGATATTTAAACCGGCAATTATTAAGGCAGAAGTGCTGACAGCGAAAATCTCTTACTTTGCCAGCGAAGCCGCTATTGGTGGTGGTGGAGATAGACTTTAGTATTTGACAAGAGTTGCGGTTCACCTTATAATAATAGTTGCTCCACAAAAGGAGGACAATAATAACTATGGGCGGTTAGCTCAGCTGGTTAGAGTACTTGCTTGACATGCAAGGGGTCGATGGTTCGAGTCCATTACCGCCCACCATAAAAGTCATTAAAAGGTAGTGTTAGCACTACCTTTTTTTATTGTGTGCAAACTGAATCGCCAATATATGTCGAAATATGCTGAATAAAGAGTTCAAAAAATGCACTTTCTGTATGGTATAATTTACACATCTAATCAGAATTGGAAAACGGAGGTAATATAAGGAGGTAAGAAGTAGATGTCTGTCTCTGAGGGATTATTAGTAGCCAAGGATGACAAGGATTTATGCCTTTGGCCTAAAATGGCTAATCGTCATGGCTTGATTGCTGGAGCTACCGGAACAGGTAAAACTGTGACCATAAAGGTGCTGGCTGAGGCCTTCAGTTCTATTGGTGTGCCGGTTTTCTTAGCCGATATTAAAGGCGACTTGGCAGGGCTTTGTTTGAAAGGTGAGCAAACTCCTAATCTGACCGAAAGAATACAAAGGCTAGGGTTAAGCGACTTTGATTTCCAGGAATTTCCGGTGCGTTTCTGGGATGTATATGGTGAATTGGGACATCCTGTACGGACTACTATTACAGAGATGGGACCAATGCTTATTTCCCGTTTATTGGACTTGAATGAGGCCCAGACAGGTATCTTGAATATTGTCTTTAGGATTGCTGATGATAATGGCTTGTTACTTTTGGACCTCAAAGATCTCAAGTCCATGTTAATCCATGTAGCGGAGAACTCCAGTAACTATACCTTGCAATATGGTACTGTCACCAAACAATCTGTCGGAGCCATTCAAAGGAAACTTCTAATTTTAGAAGACCAGGGGGCGGAACAGTTTTTTGCTGAGCCGGCTCTCGACATATTTGATTTTATGCAAAGAGATCCTCAGGGCAGAGGATATATCAATGTGTTAGCTGCAGAGAAGCTAGTACTTAACCCAGCCTTATATGCTGCTTTTCTTCTCTATCTTCTTTCGGAGTTATTTGAGGAACTACCGGAAGTAGGAGATTTACCGCAGCCGAAAATGGTTTTCTTTTTTGATGAAGCTCATCTTCTTTTTAAGGATGTGCCTAAAGTACTCCTGGAGAAGCTGGAGCAGGTTGTGAGACTGATTCGTTCTAAGGGCGTTGGCATTTACTTTGTTACCCAGAATCCGCTGGATATTCCCGATGTAATATTGGGTCAATTGGGTAATCGGGTGCAACATGCTCTAAGAGCCTACTCTCCTAGAGAACAAAAGGCCGTTAAAGCGGCTGCAGAGACATTTCGAACTAACCCTAAGCTGGATACAGCCCAAGTTATCACTGAACTGGGGGTAGGAGAAGCCTTAGTTTCCTTCTTAGACGGGGACGGGGTTCCTACTATAGTGGAAAGGGCGATGATTGTTCCACCGAGGAGCAAATTTGGCACAATTACTCCTGAGAACAGACAAAGGGTTATCAATAGCTCCTTATTAGCCGGTAAGTATGATAATCCTATTGACAGAGATTCAGCTTACGAATATTTCCAAAGAAAATATGTAGAAAAACAACAGCAAGAGATGAGGCTCCAACAACAAAAACAAAGGGAAGTAAAACATAAGAGCAGTAGGACGAAAAAGAAGGCAGAACAGTCCCTCCTTGAAAAAATGGCTAGCTCAGCTATGAGA
>JAPXME010000154.1:3727-4045 GCA_033809185.1 Clostridiaceae bacterium | reverse complement strand
CAGTCTTCCTTTTCACGCTGGGTCCTCTTCCGATAGTTATCGAACTCAGCATGAAGCCTAAGTAATCTATCTTTACTTTCTTCCAGCTCTTGAGCCAGATTTTCATTTTCTGCAGTATTCGCGTTAGTATCCTCAGATGAACCATTCATCTCCCCGTCTTCAACGGAAGTTTCTTCTACCTCCTCGGTGAGTTCTGCAGCATTTTCTTCCATAGTCTCTGTAGTCTCAACTGTGGCTTCTGCTGCTTCAACTCTTTCCTCTTTAGTCAAACCTATCACCCCTGTATCTATTGTCTTGTCCGGGTACATAATCTCTGGA
>JAPXME010000154.1:0-3717 GCA_033809185.1 Clostridiaceae bacterium | reverse complement strand
ATCCGTAAGATGGCCTGAGATACCTCCCCGGCGGCTTGCAAAGCATATTTTTTTACTGGGGCAGGATCGTAGACCCCAGACTTCAACATATCCTGCACCTCACCGGTATCACAATCAATACCGATAGAAGATGAATTATGTTCAATTTGAGCAGCTTGCACATCCCCTAGCTTCTCGAGGGGATTAAATCCGGCATTGTAAACTATTTGTGAAAACGGCTTTTGTAAAGCAGCTATTACACAATCTAATCCATAGATTGCCATGCCCTTAGCTTCTTTCCTGCCTTCTTCTATTCCACGGGACAAGGCCAGTTCCAAGGAACCTCCACCAGGTACTACTCCACCTTTGAGGGCGGCCTGAACGGCAGAGCTAGCATCTTTTGCTATTCTTTCCCGTTCACCGACAATTTCTTCAGTGGAAGCCCCTACAAGGATCGTAGCTAGGGGTTTACCTTTACCACCTGCAATACATATATATTTGAGTTTTTCATTATAGTATGCTTCTGTAGCTTCACCTACATATTTGGCTAATTCTGCCGGTTCTTTTTTCAATCCGGTTCGTTTTAACATTTTAGCGCCCAGATGTTCTGCCGCAAGACGCAATTCTTTATTAGGCACGCGCTGAACAACCATAATCTGTTGTTCTGTCAAGAACTCCTCTGCTAATACATGAACGGCTCTGTCCACTAATACCAGATTGACGCCTATCTCCGTTATTTTACGTAAATTATCCTTAAATTCTTCTTGTAATTCCAAATGTCGCCGAAAACCAGCCTCTGTACCTAAAGCTTCTTTATCTACTTCCTCTGGCTCCAGGGCATCATCAATAAATAAGGCTTTTACATCTTGAAGTTTTTTAGGCATTTCTCCATTCAGAGGTTCTTTTTCAATAATTATGCCAGAGATAACCTTGTTCTCAGCACCCTCAAGAGCACGCACAGTCTGGCCCAACTTAAATGAAGAGTTGAGAAGCTTTTCCTGACCAATTAACTTGGCGGCTTCCACAACCAACTCAGCAATATCAGTATTACCGCGACCTGAAATCAAAGCTACATTCTTTAAGATTTCTTCATCAGCTAGGCTAACTTCTATTGTCAGCTCATCTAGCTTCTTCAAAGCTAGGTTTATTCCTAAAGCTAATCCCTCGATAATCTTGATTACAGGTACTCCCTTGAGAACTTGGTTAACACCTTCATTAACCATAGCTCCAGCCATAATTGTGGCTGTGGTAGTACCATCCCCCACCTCCTCCTGCTGGGCTTTGGCAATCTTAATCAGCATCTGAGCAGCAGGGTGGTTGACTTCCATCATTTCTAAAATAGTTACCCCATCATTAGTGACTACTACATCGCCATTATTGTCTACTAGCATTGTATCTAAGCCTTTGGGTCCAATTGTACTCTCTACAGCCTGGGCAATAACCCGTACAGCATTAGCATTAGTCAAAAGGGCAGCTAAGCGCTCATCTACTTCAGAATTTGTAGTCTGCTGTTTCACACTCATTTCAATTTCCTCCGCAATTTTCAGGCAGCCTACTTGCTCCTGAAGAAATTAATACATATTTCAGTAAGATAATATAAGCTCCTGAGCCTTAACATAGTTAGAGTCGCCAATAAAGTAGGGGTTGGGAACAGTTACATTTTCTTTAAGGCTTCAGTTAGTGCACTAGTTAAGAATTCAACAACACTTATAACTCTAGAGTATTCCATTCTTGTCGGTCCAAGAACCCCGAGAGTCCCTATTACTCTGCCTTCAACTCGATAGGTAGCCGTAATTAAGCTACAATCTTTCATGCCTTCTATTTTGTTTTCTGTACCTATCCTTACTGTAACTCCTTCTTGACTAACAGGGACCAATACATCTTTTATGATCTCTTCATGCTCTAGGAGCTCCAGAATCGGTCTCACCCGTTCAAGCTGTTTAAACTCCGGCTGATCAAGGATGTTCAAGGCTCCGCCCATAAAGACTTTTTGCTCTTGTTCTCCCTCTAAAGAATGTTCAATATGACTCAACAGGTCCTGCAATAATTCAGAATTATGCTTTAGCTCTTTATGAATACTTTGCACTAAACTTGGGCGCCATTGTTCCAGCGTTAAACCTCTTAAATTCTCATCCAAGATAGCTGAAATAGTTGCAAACTCATCTTCTCCAAGGTATTCTGGCACCTCCATAAGTCGGTGCTCCACGTGTCCGTTATCGAGGACAATTATCATCACTGCTTTCCCTTCTTCAAAGGGTAACAGTTTAATGTGGCGCAACACATTATTGCCATAGAACGGGGTCAAAACCATGGACGTATAACTAGTCATCTGAGAAAGAATTTTGCTGGTATACTGAATTAAATCCTCAGTTTCCCGAATACGATCAACCAAGTTATTCCGCACATATTTCTTCATTTCAGTTTTCAGAGGTTCTTTCTTCATCAAACAATCCACATAATAGCGATAGCCTAATTGAGAAGGAATCCTACCAGCTGATGTATGCGGTTGTTCAAGAAAACCCATTTCCTCCAGATCAGCCATTTCATTACGAACTGTTGCTGGACTGACACCTAGATTATATTTCTTAGCAATTGTACGAGAGCCAACAGGATCCGCGGTAGCAATATAATCCAGGATGATGGCTTGTAGTACCTTTTGCTTTCGTTCATCCATCTTCATGCTTAACCACCCCTATTGTTAGCACTCTCCCTATTTGAGTGCTAATGTCATCCTCTTTAAAATATCACTAACACCTATTTTTGTCAACGGATTCAAGAAGGCCTTTTAGCTTTTAAAAGGCCTTTCTTCCTCTTGTCTCCTTATATATTATTGACATCTATTATTAGTAAAACTAGTTGATTAAACTAATATTTATCTAGAGAAAAGATAAGTAAGCTAAGGCAGGAATTCCATCATTACTAGGTTAGCTAAATTGCGACCTCGTTCAGTTAGGAAAATCCTGTGGGAATCATCTGCTAATAGCCCGGCTTGAGCTAGTTTGTTAATAGTTTGACCGAAGCGCTCACTAAGGCTCACCCCATAGCGCTGGTAAAACTCTCCCTTATTAAGACCTGCCGTCAACCGAAGGCCTAGGAATACTGCTTCAGCTAGCTGTAGTTCAGCATCGATTACTTCTTCTTCCCCTCTAGGCAGTTCCCCTTGGGCGACACTTGCTATGTATTCTGCTAAATTCTCTTTATTACAGTATCTAATGCCCTGCCAATATCCAGCCGCCCCTGAACCTAGTCCTAAATATTCCTTATTAGACCAATATAACTGGTTATGCCTGCTTTCTCGTCCCGGAAGAGCAAAATTACTAATCTCGTAATGGTGATATCCTGCTTCCCCTAAGATACGCCTAGCTTCCTCATACATTTCTACAGCCTGCTCATCCGGAAATTCTCTAAGTTCACCCTTGAGCAGCTTTTGATAAAAAGGCGTCCCTTCTTCAATATTTAGCTGATACAAGGAGATATGTTCTGGCGCTAGGGCTAAAGCTTCCTGGAGATTAGCCTGCCAATCCTGCAATTCCTGACCAGGCAAGCCGTACATTAAATCTATGCCCACGTTAATAAAGCCTGCTTTTCTGGCCATGCTAACAGCTTGTCTACTTTCAGCTACAGTATGGACTCGACCCAAGATCTTCAAACCTTCCGACCGGAAACTTTGAATCCCCAAAGACAAACGATTAAAACCGCCCTCATTGAGAGCCTTTAATTTATTTAAATCTAACGTCC
>JAPXME010000153.1:0-4134 GCA_033809185.1 Clostridiaceae bacterium | reverse complement strand
CTTCGATAGTTTCATCCAGGAGCCTTCTTGCGTCGGCTATATCCTTTGCTTCATAAATACCTCTTAGGTGTATTTTAAGCTCAGGTTGATGTTTCTTTGGGGCTTTATCAAGGACGTTTCTTGAAAAGTGTGTCTGGCAACGTTGCCAAGTAGCTCCCTGAAAATGCTTCTTTATCGCATTAACAAGACCTTTATGGTTATCAGATGAAATAAAATCCACTTTAGTTAAGCCACGTTGCTTCAAGTCATTAAAGAAGTCTCCCCAGCTTGTTTCAGATTCGCTATCACTAAGCTGGAAGCCGATAACTTCACGATATCCTTCTTCATTGACGGCGATTGCTATTAATAAACCCTTTGAGCGTACACGGTTATCTTCCCTAACTTTAATATACATGGCATCGACGATGACAAAAGGGTAGTGTTTTTTAAGGGGACGATTCCTAAAGGCTGCGACAATTGGGTCTAGGCTTTCGCATAGCTTTGACACCGTTGATTTAGAAAAGCTTTTGCCGCACAGTTCCTCTGTGATATTTTCAATTTTTCTCGTTGAGACACCGTTTATGACCATTTCGATCATGGCAAGGACAAGAGCTTGTTCGCTACGTTGATAACGTTGGAACATGGTTGTACTAAAATCGCCGTTTCTATGGCGTGGAACACGTAAGGTGATTGTTCCTATGCGGGTTGTTAACTCTCGCTCTCTGAAGCCATTACGGTATGCTGTACGCTCATCACATCGCTCATAGGGTTGTGCCCCAATTTGTTCAGCAGATTGTGCAACGAGTACTTGGTTTAAGATGGCCTCCAGTAGTTTTGAAAATGCTTCGTCTTTTGTGTCTTTCGTAAAAAGTCCGTGCAAAAGTTCTGTATCCAGTGTAATATTTAGTTGAGCCATTTGTTCCTCCTCGATTAAATGTTGTGTTGGGATACTTCATTATAACCGAGGCTCTGAGCATTTGGCTCTTTATTTTCTTTTTACACCATTATACGGACTTAATCATCCGCTAGTATTTGCTCAATTATTGACAAAATATCATTAGGTGGTAGTTTAGATTATATATTAATCAAAAACTGGATAATTGATTTAAAAGATGCATATCTTTTTAGTGCAGTAATCTATTTAATTGTATATTTACTGGCAAACTTAAGCTTCGATAAAAATGAGAATTACAATGATATTAAAATTCTAAAAGAGTTTTTTGGATTATATAAAAAATCCAATTAAAACCACTTATGTTAAGTGTATCTTAACCTCTATCATCTAGCTTTAATAGCATATCCTTAATTCTAACCATACTTTTAATCACCAGACCTTCAGGCGGGATAGGGGCCAATAACGCCAAAGAGCCTTCCCCTTCACATTGCTAATATCGACAAAACCCCAGACATGAGAATCATAAGAAAAGTTGCGGTTATCACCTAGCACAAAGATTTTGCCTTCCGGCACCCGTATTTTCGCCATCGTATATTCGATGGTTTCTTCAATATAAGGTTCTTCCTGAGGAATATCATTAACATAAAGCTGGCCGTCTTTTATTTCAATCGTATCACCAGGTAAGCCGATTAATCTTTTAATTAAATCATCTTCAATATCTAGCTGATCCGGCGGAGCAAAAACTACAATATCTCCCCGCTCTAATTCACGAAAGCGATAAGTTAAAGTATCTACAAAAAGCCGATCCCCTGGATGAATAGTAGGGACCATTGAACCAGTAGGAACCCTGCGATTATCCAGAGCAAAAATATTCAGTGGAATAACAATCAAAAGGACTACTACAATACTTATTACCCATTCCCGTAACTCTTTCCGCCAGCCAGTCATTCACATTCCTCCTAGTAACGTTAGAAATCCTTTCGCCTAGCAGTATCAATAGAAATGTCTGTCCTAACTCAAAAATCTTAAGATATGGGGTTTAGATTATTAAGAAACATATTCAAGTCCCAAGGTAAATCCCTGGAAAACTCCATTCTTTCTTGGCTCCGTGGATGAATAAAGCTAAGGTAGTTCGCATGTAAAAATTGCCGTTCTAATTCTGAACTATCCTGAGCACCATAGAACACATCACCGACTAGGGGATGCCCCAAGTGACTAAAATGTACTCTAATCTGATGGGTTCTTCCTGTTTCTAAGCTGATGGCTAGCAAGGTATAAACTTGTTCTCCCTTTTGGCTTTGGTAATATCCATGAACCTGAAAATGAGTTATTGCCTGTACTCCTTCTGGTGCAACTAGTCGTCTGGTTGTACGTCCTTCTACACGAGCAATAGGCAAATCTATCGTGCCTTCATTATGAGCCAACCGCCCTTCAACTAGTGCTAAATATCTCCTCTGCAATACTTTATCCCGCTGCTGATTGAAAAGCTGTTGAGCCGCATAAGAATTCTTAGCAATGAGAATTAAACCCGAGGTATCTAGATCTAACCTATTTATTAAATGAAAAGTGGCCCTTTCACCCTGTTCCTGCCAATGAAAAAGAACACCATTAGCTAAAGTCTTTCTGGGATGCCCCTTAGTAGGATGTACACAAAGCTTAGGTGGTTTCTCCACTAGCAAAATATCTTGATCCTCATAACAGATATTTAGTGGTACATCCTCCGGAACCAGGTAAGAACTAATCTTCTGGGAAGGATAAATGAGAGTAAGCCGATCCCCGGCTCTAAGCTTTACATTCATCAAGGTCTTTTGGCCGTTTAAGAGAACTGCTCCTTGATACTTCAGTTTCTTGATCCCTTTAGCGGAAATACCCCGTTTTCTTTCAAGATATTTTTGTAATAGAAAGCCCTCATCCGGTGCTTCTACTTCAAACTCAACCACATTGTGTTTTTTTAACATATTCCCTACCTACTAACTATATTATTCCATTTTTACCCAGTTCACATTTTACAACGAATCAGACAAAATGTACAGAGTAAAAAGGGTATTAAAAAGACCTCCAATGTACTTTAACATAATTATAGTACAATTGGAGGTTATATTTTCTTCAATGACTTAGTTTGAAAAGATCCTCGTACTATATTAACTTAAAAAACTAATAGTCCCGTTTATCCAAATGGCTATAAGAAGAGAAGGGTAAGGATTATCCAATAATTGTATAGCTTGTATTACTTGAGCCAAGGATGGCGAATTCCAATCGGTAATCTTTTTTATAGTATTAAGTTTTAGACATTTCTAGGCGAGGAATCGGTACGACCATTCTTGTTATTCTTGCTCCTCTAATTGCTGAATAATCCGATCCATCTCTTCCTGCAGACGACCATAGGCTGCCCAGTCCCCTACTTTTAACTTCTCCTTAGCCTCATTATGGACTTCAACTAAACGGTTAATCAGCTCTTGGGTTGTCGTTGCCACGGGCTGATCATTGGAGGAATGTGGCCCTCCTTCAGTTTCTGCCCCACTTGATCCAAAAATACTTTCTAAAGCTAATTCTAAGGTATCTTCCATCACAACTCTATCTTTGTAGTAGACAAAAACCTTTTTCAACTGGGGAAATTGATTCTGCTCTGACTCTATATAGAGTGGTTCCACATACAAGAGAGAATTATTAAGTGGATAAACCAACAAGTTACCCCGCAGCAGTTGGCTACCTCCCTGACCCCATAAGGTTAATTGTCCGGTTATGTTAGGATCTTGATCAATTTGGGCCTCTACCTGCATAGTGCCAGGCACCTGTACTCCTTTAGGGAATTTATAGAGCAACAATTTCCCATAGTTTTCCCCATCTGAACGGCCGGCCAGCCAGGCCACGGAATTCTGCTTACCAGAGGGATTAAATAACCGCATTATAATATATTCAGGGCTTTCTTCCCCTGGCAGACGAATCAAACTATAATAAGGCTCTTGAGCCTGGACCTTACCTGCATAATTCTCCTTAGCCAACTCCCATCTATCTTCTCTGTTATAGAAGACAGTGGGATTGCTCATATGATAATCCCCTAGCATCATTGACTGCACATTAAACAAATCCTCGGGATAACGAAGATGTCCGTCAAGTACCGCAGGAAATTCCTCACTCATCTTAAATAAGGTCGGATAGATAGCTTTATAGACTTGAATTATTGGGTCCTTTTGATCGAAAATATAAAAATCAACCTGACCGCTGTAGGCATCTATAACTACTTTGACACTGTTACGGAT
>JAPXME010000152.1:0-4151 GCA_033809185.1 Clostridiaceae bacterium | reverse complement strand
CCTTAATAGTGGGGCTTACGTGGCCGAGATTTTCAGGGCCGGGATTCAATCTATTGACCGGGGACAGATGGAAGCAGCTCGCTCCTTAGGTATGACTAGAAGGACAGCTATGCGTCATGTTATTTTGCCTCAAGCTTTTAAAAGGGTATTGCCACCTTTGGGTAATGAATTTATTGCCTTGTTAAAGGATACTTCTATCCTAGCCGTCATTGGGGTACAAGAGTTGACTCGCCGAGGCCAATTGTATGTGGCTACATCATTTGCGTCTTTTCCAACATATATCGGGGTAGCCTTAATGTATCTGATTTTGACCTTAAGTATTTCCAGAGTTGTGGCTCATTTGGAAAGGAGGTACGCTGTAAGTGATCGAAGTTCGTAATCTCTGTAAAAGTTTCGGTAATCTACAAGTACTGCAGGATATAGATCTGACTATCCGGGCTAAGGAAGTAGTTGTTGTTATTGGTCCTTCCGGTTCAGGAAAGAGTACTTTCTTACGCTGTCTCAATTTATTGGAGGAGCCAACAGCCGGGGAAATTTTTATTGAAGGTGTAAATATTACTGATCCTAGGACAGATATCAATAAGGTTCGGGCTGAAGTAGGTATGGTTTTTCAACGCTTTAACCTTTTTCCCCATAAAACTGCTCTGGAGAACATCACTCTAGCACCTATGCAGGTTAAAGGTCTAAGTGAGGGCGAGGCAGTAGAGTTAGCCCAGGAATTATTAGCCAAAGTAGGGCTGACAGATAAAGCTGATGTTTATCCTGATTCTCTTTCCGGCGGCCAACAGCAGCGGGTAGCTATTGCCAGGGCTTTGGCTATGCGGCCTAAAATTATGCTCTTTGATGAGCCTACCTCTGCTTTAGATCCTGAGATGGTGGGAGAGGTATTGACTGTAATGAAGGATCTAGCTGACGAAGGTATGACAATGGTTGTGGTTACTCATGAGATGGGTTTCGCCAGGGAAGTAGGGGATCGAGTTATTTTTATGGATGAAGGGCGTCTGGTGGAAGAAGGTCCGCCAGCGGAGTTTTTCGCTCAGGCTAAAAATGAACGGACCCGGGCTTTCCTAAGCAAAATCATCTGACAATACAAGACAAAGGGTTGTGTTCCTGTCTTGCGAAGTTAAGGTGAATTTCGACTGGTATTCTATTAAAATATTAGGTGTGCGAACAGTTTGTAAATGGTAATATTATTTGACTCTGAGAATTTGTGGTGTTATAATCGAACAAGTGAATGGTTCCAGATCTACTACTAAGGAACAGTTCCCTGTATTTATTTTTAGGAGGAATGTATTTAATGCAAGGCAAAGTAAAATGGTTCAACAAGGAAAAGGGTTACGGATTTATTGAAAGGGAAGATGGTACTGACGTATTTGTGCACTTCTCAGCTATCCAGATGGATGGCTTTAAAACTCTTCAAGAAGGCGAAGATGTAGAATTTGATGTAGTCGACGGTCCTAAGGGTCTGCAGGCTGCCAATGTCGTAAAAGCCTAATCACTTTGTTGAAGTCTCCCCGGTAGTCGACTACCGGGGTTTTTTAGATCTATCCTTAGTAGATAATTCTAATTACTGAAAATAATCCTGTTCTTCATTATTAGAGCAGGATTTTTTGTTCCTGGAAGGGAATAACTAATAATACAGCTACTGAATCGCCCAAAAGGGCAGAGGGTTGCTGGTGAACTTTGAGCAAGGAAGTCGCAAATCTCTGATTTGTTGGTTTCCACTGCAGAATGGGAGGAGTGAAAGATATGAAATTTCAATTCAGAGGCAAAAACATTCAAGTAACTGATTCACTTAAGGATTATGTAGAAAAACGCCTGAGCAAACTTGATAAGCATTTCAATGCTGAACCGGAAGCTGTTGTCAGTTTCATCGTAGAAAAGGAACGGCAACGTGTTGAAGTTACTATGCCCCTCAATGGTTATATCCTCCGTGGAGAAGAAGAATCCACAGATATGTATACCTCTGTAGACTTGGTAGTAGATAAACTGGAAAAACAGATTAGTAAATATAAGGCTCGTTTTGATAAGAAGCGGAAGACCAGTATTAAGGATTTACCTACAGAAAGAATTGATTATCGTGCTGATGATGAGGAACCGATAATCGTTAAAACAAAGAGATTTGATCTCAAGCCCATGGCTGTTGAAGAGGCTATTATGCAAATGAACCTATTGGGTCATAGTTTCTTTGTTTTTTCCAATGACGTAACCGAACAGGTAAACGTTGTTTATCGTCGGAACGACGGGAACTACGGCTTAATCGAACCTACTAATTAAAGGGATTAGTGATGTTGTTGTCTCATTGCTAATTGACAACTGAAGTGATAAAATTAATTTTGAGTAAGAAGGAGCCTTGAGATAGGCTCCTTATTGTTATAAAGGATGTGGAAGATCATGGCCTGGAATTTCTTAAAAAATATTTTTGATGATAATGCCAAAGAAATAAAGCGGCAAAGTAAGCGGGTTGAGCTTATTAATAGTTTGGAACCAGAAATGCAAAAATTATCTGACGGTGAACTTAGACATAAAACCACAGAATTTAAGGAACGTTTAGCTAATGGTTCTACTTTAGATGAGATACTGCCGGAAGCTTTTGCAGTGGTAAGGGAAGCCTCGAGACGGGTGTTAGGCTTACGGCATTTTGATGTGCAACTAATTGGCGGTATGGTGCTCCATGAGGGTAATATCGCTGAGATGAAGACGGGTGAAGGTAAAACCTTGGTGGCAACTTTACCGGCTTATCTTAATGCCTTGACTGGCAAGGGTGTGCATGTTATTACAGTTAACGACTATCTGGCTCGCCGTGATAGTGAGTGGATGGGTCAGGTTTACAAATTTTTAGGCCTGTCCGTTGGACTGATCGTTCATGGTCTCGATTTTGAAGAACGGAAAAAGGCCTATGATGCTGACATAACTTATGGAACTAACAATGAATTCGGCTTTGATTATCTGCGTGATAATATGGTTTTCCACTCTGACAACATGGTACAAGGCCAGCTTAATTATGCCATTGTAGACGAGGTGGACAGTATCCTGATAGATGAGGCCAGAACACCTTTAATTATTTCTGGGCCTGGGGATAAGCCGAAGGATCTTTATCTTAAGGTTGCGCAAGTAATCCCACGTTTGAAAGCCGAAGAGGATTATGAGGTTTTTGAAAAAGACAAAAGGGCTAATCTTACTGAGCAAGGAATTGCTAAATTAGAGAAGATGCTGGGGGTGGATAACCTCTTTGATGCTGAAAATACGGAGCTTTCCCATCATGTGAACCAAGCCCTGCACGCTCATACGCTGATGAAACGTGATGTCGATTATGTAGTGAAAGATGGCCAGATCATCATCGTTGATGAGTTTACCGGCCGCTTGATGTTTGGCCGGCGGTACAGTGAAGGATTGCATCAGGCTATTGAAGCCAAAGAAGGGGTTACAGTGGAGAAGGAGAGCCAAACTCTAGCCACTATTACCTTCCAGAATTATTTTAGAATGTATGAGAAGCTGGCTGGTATGACTGGTACAGCTCTGACAGAAGAAGAAGAATTCCGCAAGATCTATAATTTAGATGTCTTTGTAATTCCGACTAATAAGGAAATGATCCGCGAAGATTTGCCGGATGTTATTTATCGCACAGAAAAAGGAAAATTTGATGCGGTAGTTGAGGATATTGTTCAGGCTCATCAGACTGGTAGACCGGTATTGGTGGGTACAATCTCTATTGAAAAATCTGAAGTTCTAAGTGACATGTTACGCAGACGTGGAATTAAGCATAATGTGCTAAATGCCAAGCATCATGATCGAGAGGCTGAAATTGTAGCGCAGGCAGGTAAGTACAAAGCCGTTACAATCGCAACTAACATGGCGGGTCGTGGTACTGACATTGTGTTGGGTGGAAACTCAGAATTTTTGGCAAAGCAACAGCTGCGAAAAGAAGGCTGGGACGAAGAGTTAATTTCGGAAGCAAATAGCCATAATGAAACTGAAGACGAAGAAATTCTTAATGTTAGAAAGAGATATGAAGAATTGCACGAGCTCTTTAAATCTGAAATGCAGGAAGAACGTCAAAAAGTGTTAGATGCAGGTGGGTTGTACATTATAGGTACCGAACGCCATGAATCAAGACGTATTGATAACCAGTTGCGGGGTCGTGCTGGACG
>JAPXME010000151.1:0-4164 GCA_033809185.1 Clostridiaceae bacterium | reverse complement strand
GCTGTTCATAATAAAGATAAAAAGGTGACAGGTATTGATCATTTACCTGCCACCCCAACATTTGACATAGAGCCCTTATTGATAAGAACTGCTTAGCCGATAAATGCTCTAATCTCTTGAGCAATTTTCTCCGAACAATCAGTAATTAGGGCATGGCCACAGTTCTCCAACCTAACGAACTTAGCCCTATCCCCAAAGCCCTTAAGAGTCGCTTGAAGCATCCCTTCAGTAATAATATTGTCCTTATCGCCTTGCAAAATCAAAGTAGGAGCCGTAATTTTATCTACTTCTCCGCTACCTTCTACCACACCATTGTGTTCATGTGAAATGTTAAAGTAAGTCAAGCCCATATTAAGGTCTACCAAATTACGTTGCTTATATATCTCTTCAATGTAGGCGGCAACTCTTTCTTCATCAGGTTTCTTAACTATGAAGAAACTCTTATTTATCATCATTTTTACTAATACGCTTTTCTTCTTAGCGTAAGCATTAATTATTGGTTTAAATAACTTAGCCATTTCTTCTGAACTAGTAATATATTTCCCTGGAATAGGCTTACCAATAAAGTTGGTTTTTTGCACAGGAAAACCTTTAATGGAACCGCTGGCTAAGAGGACTAATTTGTTCACATAATCCGGATGATCAATGGCAAACTGCATAGCCACAATGCCTCCTGCAGACCAGCCACAAAGAGCAAAATTCTGCAGGTTTAAAGCATCGACAAATAATTTCAGATCATCTGAAAAATCTTTCATCTTTTTCACAGGAGTATTATATGTACTATCACCAAAGCCCCGCATATCAGGAGCTATGATCTTGAATTCTTCCTCTGGCATTTTTTCAAATAACTCATCAAAAAATAACGAGGAACTCATGTTCCCATGGAGTAGAATTAGTACTTTACTGCCGGTTCCCATTTCACGATAGGCATAAGTTTCACCATTAGATAAGCTAATGGTTTTTACAGGGATTTTTGTCATAAATACTACCTCCTCATTTAATTAGAAATTTGCTTCTACCTGCAATAAATCGTTAAGGTCGGTAAAATTAACTAAAATAAATATTGTCTTATAAGGTATTGTATTATAAAAATTATAATATTTTCCTAATTTTTCTGCAACAAAAACCCTCTAGCTGCTCTGCTAACTGCGTACTATAAAAGCAAACCCCCTTTCCACACTGGAAAGGAGGTGAAAAATTAATTTATTAACTTGCTACTAAGGTCAGTACTCCCACCTTACGAGTGGCGGCCAAATCAATTAAGCGCTGATTAGTAGAACCTCTAAAGGGAAGACTAATATCCTTTAGCTCTTCAATAAAGGGCCCGTCCACTAATAAATCAGTTACTTCTAAGAGTTCTCGGCTCCCCGGTATATCCAAAGCAAGCAACTCCTCATAGCGGTAACCTGTATAAGTAACCACGTCTAAATTTAGTTTCTTAGCTTCCTGACCCAGCTTAGCCATCTCCTCAGCCTGGAGAAAGGGCTCTCCTCCAGAAAAAGTGACTCCATGAAGATAATTACGTCTTTTTTTCAGGATTTTCACTATTTCCTTTACTGACATCTCCCTACCTCCTGCTGGATCCCAGGTCTCAGGATTTTGACAAGCAGGACAATGGTGGGGACAACCCTGACCGAAAATAACAAAACGAACTCCAGGGCCGTCAACTATGCTATCCGTAATAATTCCGGCTATACGCAAGACATCTCACACCCTTATAGTAATTAAGACTATGATCTTAAATCCTCCTTGCAACAGTAAATTCTGCTGCTATAGAACAAGCTGTTTCGTGTTGGCTTGGTTGTATTTTCTTAATGCAGGTTCAGATGAGCTTTGCGGTTTCTTTCTTCAGCTTTCTTACTGTCATTGAACATCTCCAAAGTGGAAAGATAACCTGTAATCCGGCGCACGCGGCTAATTTGCCCCTCGCTGTTACATTTAGGACAAAGCTCAGTTTCTATTACCCCATTAAATCCACATTCCTTACAAATATCTACCGGGAAATTGATGGCAAAATAGCCCATATCGGCCTCACACATAGCATGGACTAGTTTCTCAAAGGCCTCAAGGTTATGATTGGGGGCCGAAGGCAGCTCCACATAAGAGATATGCCCAGCATTACAATACTTGTGATAAGGCCCTTCTATGGCAATCTTATCAAAGGCCGATATTTCATACTCCACCGGTACATGGAAAGAGTTGGTGTACCAATCCTTATCAGTGATTCGAGGAATAACTCCAAACCTTTCTCGATCCGAATCGGTGAATTTCCCACTTAAACCTTCGGCAGGGGTTGCTAGCAGGGTGATGTTCAAGCCATGTTTCTTCGTGGCTTCATCACAGCGACGACGCATATAACTGACTATTGCCAGACCTAAGGCCTGTGCTTCCTGGCTTTCACCATGATGCTTGCCAGTTAGAGCAAGCAAACACTCAGCCAGGCCGATAAAGCCAACGCTTAAGGTTCCATGCTTAATAGCTTTTTCAATGGAATCAGTGGCTTTTAAATCTTCTGAATCAAGATATAACTTCTGACCCATTAAAAATGGGAAATCCTTAACCTGTAGATTCTTCTGCACATCATAACGAGTTAATAGCTGTTTGATGGTCAGATCCATGATATTGTCCAGGCTCTGCCAGAATTTTGTTAAATCCCCTTCAGCGACAATTCCTAAACGGGGCAGGTTAATGGAGGTAAAAGAAAGGTTTCCACGACCGTTAGTGACTTCCGGACCGTTTACATTAGCCATAACTCTAGTTCTACAACCCATATAGGCTACTTCCTCATCCAAATAAGGCTTATTGAAGCTAGCGTCTTGATAAGAATAGTTAGGGAACAGCCTTTTACAGGCCACCCGCATACTTAACTTAAAGAGATCATAATTAGGATCGTCTTCCTCATAATTAACGCCTTCTTTAATCTTAAAACAGACGTTAGGGAAAATAGGGGCCTCCCCTTTGCCTAGTCCCTTCTCGTAGGCCAAAAGCAAGTTTTTCGTAATCATTCGTCCGGCCCAGCTAGTATCTGTACCTATATTAATACTGGAGAAGGGCACCTGGGCTCCAGCCCTTGAGTGCATGGTATTAAGATTATAAATAAAGCCTTCCATGGCTTGATATACTTCTTCTTCAGTTCTTTCTAAAGCCAGACTTTTTAGTTCCTCTTCAGAAACACTATGACCAAACCTTTCTAATGTCTCCCGCAGTAATTTCTCTTGTTTCTGGTACTCCAGCTCTACATAAGGAGCCAGATCCCGATCAAAATAAGCGAAGGATTGTCCACCGTGCATATCATTCTGATTGCTCTGTAATATTATAGCCGACAACGCAGCCGCCGTTTTGATTCCCTTTGGGGGACGGATATAACCATGACCATTATTAAATCCCTCCCTTAGCAGTCTATCTAATGGGATTTGCAAGCAGGTCAAGGTTTTACCATACCAAGATAAATCGTGTATATAAATATCTCCTTCAAGATGGGCTTTAGCTTCATCTTCCGGAATAACTCTTTTCAAATAATAATTTTTGGAGGCAGACTCAGAAATCTGTAAAACCTTAGCTGAAGGAGAATTACCTACATTAGCGTTATCCCTACTGGTTTCTTTAAGAATTTCTGCTACTGCATCCATCAGTTCAGAACGGGCATCTCTGACTTGAGAACGTTTTTCCCGATATAATATGTAAGCTTTGGCAGTCTTAGCATGTCCAGCCTCAATCAAGACCTTTTCTACCATATCCTGGACATCTTCAACTGAGAAAATATCACCGTTAAACTTTTTCTTTAGGAGTTTAAGAACCTCAATAGTCAATTCCATTGCAGTCTGTCTGTCTTCCCCACCTACTGATTTTGCTGCTGCAAATATTGCCTCGGTAATTTTCGTATCATCAAATGGTACTATTCTGTCGTCCCGTTTTTTTATCTGGGTAAACAAATCCCCCTCATCCCTTTCGTAACAATGTCTTTATCTCGCTCAGGAAGGTCTCTATATCCTTAAACTCTCTGTAAACACTGGCAAATCTGACATAAGCAACTTCATCAATTCCCTTCAATCGTGACATCACTAACTCACCTATTTCCTCAGTTGTCACTTCTCTTTTTAGGGATTCATCCTTCAAGGTCTTCTCAATATCAGCCACCACTGATTCCAGTTCACTGTAGGGAAC
>JAPXME010000150.1:0-4232 GCA_033809185.1 Clostridiaceae bacterium | reverse complement strand
ATGGAGAACTTATTGAAGGCTTAATTAGTAATATAAATCTCGGTCGGTTGCCTCAGGATAAAGAGGCTACTGAAGATCTACTGCGAACTTTTATTCCTACATTTAGGGTAAAGGAAGTTGGGAATAAAGAAATAGCAGGGGAGAATCTATAAATAAATGTGAAAGAACTGTCATAATACTATGCTTTTTTCTTCACCTCAACTTTGGTATGATATACAAGAGTTGAGGTGATTTTTTTGTGCAATTCGCCAATGAGGATAAATAAATTATTATGCTTTTTGCTTATTACAGCGGTACTGTTAGGTAGCGCTGCTTTATCTGTGCCTGTACTGGCTGAACCAAACCAGGAGGAAGTGTATCCCCTAATTGTGGTGGGCAGTGAACCGGAGGCAATAACAGCGGCGGTGTCTGCAGCACGTAACGGGGTAAAAACCTTACTTTTAGCAGAGGACCCGGTGCTTGGTGGTTTGATGACTAGAGGGCGCTTAAATTTTTTGGATATGAATTATGGTCCGGAAGGGGAGCTTTTAACTCGCGGGATCTTTGAGGAATTCTTTGAGGCTCAAGGTAATGCCTTTGATATAGCGGCCACAGAGCAATATTTCTTGGATCTGGTGGAGGCGGAGCCTAATATTACCTTAAAGCTTAATGCTCATTTCCTGCGTCCTTTAATGGAAGATAATAAGATAATAGGTGTTGTGGTCGAAGAAGGCGGTCAGGAACAAGCACACCGCGGAATGCGGATTATTGATGCTACTGCTGATGCAGATGTGGCAGCAGCGGCGGGAGTTCCGTATACGGTGGGTACAGAAGATTATGGTGTGCCTGATCGGCTTATGGGGGCTACTTTAGTCTTCCGGGTTAGAGGAGTCAGTTGGTTACGTGTTTTCTTGCATAACAATTTTCAACGGCTCTTGAGTAAGTTGAATTCTAATTGGGGTGATCCGGCGGCCGGAGCCACCTGGCAGGTAGCCTGGGGCTATGGAATTGAAGCCTTGGACTACCAGGCTCGAGATCCACAGATGCGTTTTCGGGGCCCTAATCTGGCCCGGCAAGATGATGGAACAGTGCTAATTAATGCCCTGCTGATCTTCGGAGTGGACGCACTAGAACCTGAATCTAGCGCGCGTGGTATTGAACGGGGCAAAGCGGAGCTGCCTTATATCCTGGAGTTTATGCGGGAGCGTTTTGTCGGTTTTCGCAAGGTTGAATTAGTGGATGTAGCGGAGGAGCTTTATGTTCGGGAGACTCGTCATATAATGGGTGAGTATCGCTTGACTATAGATGATGTCTTAGAAAATTGGGATCAGTGGGATCGGATTGCCCATGGCAGTTATCCTGTAGATATTCAACCGGCGGCAGCAGACGATTTGGGCAATGTAATCGGCAAACCAGCTATCTACAGTATTCCATTTCGTTCTATTGTTCCTCTCAAGGTGGACAATCTGTTAGTAGTTACCCGTAGTGCTTCTTATGATTCTCTGCCTCATGGCAGTGCTAGGGTGCTTCCCATAGGCATGGCAGTAGGGGAAGCAGCCGGAGTAGCGACAGCTTATTCCTTGGAGCATAACAAAGGCTTCCGAGAGATGAGCCGCTCCCAAGAGGCTATCCGCGCAGTGCAGGATCAATTAAAGGCTCAAGGAGCTTATCTAGTGGAGTATGAGCCGCCCCGGCCAGCAGTGATGGAACACTGGGCCTATGAGGGGCTAAAGGTTATGCGACGTTTAGGCTTGGCGGCGGGAGGCTATGCTAATGATTATCGTCTGGATCAACCCTTGCAGTATTGGGATGCTACTTATCTCTTGAATCAGGTTATAAAGCGAGCTAATTACTTCAATCACCAGGTGAAGGTTCGAGAGATTACTTTTTCTGAGGGGCTGACCTGGCGAGAGTTACTTAGCGGCGTAGTAGAGGGAATCAGCGGTGAGGCTCTTGAGCCGGAGGCGGCTCTGGAGTATCTGCAGGAAAAGGGTTTGCTTGCTTCTGAACTGGAGCAGCGTTTAACCAATGCTTTAGGGGCGACACCAACCTTTGGTGAGATATATGTTCTATTAGGTAAGGTCTATGAGCATCTTTTAACATAGAATGAAAGGTTTTTGGTAGAATATCAGTGTCATTTATTATTAGGTCTGGTGGAAAGATAGGTTGGCCTTTTGTAATTGAACGCTTGAAAGGAGTTAATATTTTGCGTAGTCGTAATTTATTGATAAGCATAGTGCTAATAGCGGTGCTGGCGATAGGTGTAATAGCCTTAGCTTCTTGGACGGACCGTCCGGCTCCAGCCCCGGTTATTGATGGGCAGGAGGGTTATGATGTTATAGTGGTTGGCGGTGATCCTGAAGGGGTAGCGGCAGCTCTATCATCAGCTCGTAACGGTCTGCGCACTTTACTGATTGAAGATGATTCGGCACTGGGAGGACTAATGACTTTAGGTCAATTAAATTTTCTGGACATGAGTCACGGACCTAAAAGAGAACTGCTAACCCGAGGGATCTTTGAGGAGTTTTATGAGGCGCTGGGTAATGCTTTTGATGTGGAGGAAGCTAAAGAATGGTTCCTCACTAAGACTAAGCAGGAGAAAAACTTGACTGTTCTGCTTGATACCGAAGTGACAGCCCCCATTATGGAGGACCGGACGATTAGAGGTGTTCGGGTCAAAGAAAACGGTGTGGAAAAGGAATATCTGGCTTTACAGCTGATAGATGCTACTGTTGATGCAGATTTGGCGGTAGCGGCAGGAGTTCCTTATACTGTTGGTGGAGAAGACTATGGTGAGGAAGGCCTACTCATGGGTGTTACTTTGGTTTTCGAGGTTGCTGGTGTGGATTGGAATGAGGTGGTCCGCTATCTGAAGCATGAGGATAATGACCCTCATACCGGGGCGGATCAGGTTGCGGCTTGGGGTTATGGCAAGGAAGCAGCAGATTACAAGCCGGTGGATCCGCAAATGCGTTTTCGCGGTCCTAATATTGCCCGGCAGAAAAACGGTAACGTCTTAATCAATGCTCTCTTGATTTTTGGAATAGATAGCCTAGATCCAGCGTCTAAAGCAGCTGGTATTGAACGCGGCAAACAAGAAATCCCCCATATCATCGAATTTATGCGGGAAAGGTTCCGCGGTTTTGAAAAGGCTGAGTTTGTCAGTGCGGCAGAGCAGCTTTATGTTCGGGAAACACGGCATATCATGGGGGAATATCGTTTGACCATCACCGATGTATTGGAAAACCGAGATCATTGGGATAGAATAGGTCATGGCAGCTATCCTGTAGATGTACAACCTACCAGCCCAAGTAACTTTGGTAATGTAATCGGCTCCCCGGATATTTATAGTATTCCTTTCCGCTGTTTAGTGCCGCTAGAGGTAGAAAACCTTCTGGTAGTTGGGCGCAGTGCTTCTTATGATTCTTTGCCCCATGGTAGTGCCCGGGTTATTCCTGTAGGGATGGTTACCGGGGAAGCGGCAGGAGTAGCGGCCAAATACGCTATTAAGAATGAAATGACCTTCCGGGAAATTAGCCGCTCTGAGGAGGCTATAAGCTGGATTCAGAACCGTCTTAAGGCTCAAGGTGCTTATCTGGTAGAGTATGAACCACCTAGGCCAGAGGTGATGGACCACTGGGCATACGCTGCTGTACGGGACATGCGTGAGCTGGGTTTAATCGAAGGTGGTTATACTAATGACTACAGGTTAGAGCGGCCAACTAGTCAAGCCAGTTTACAGAATAAAATGAATAAGGTTTTACGGGTGGCTAAGGAACGTAATCCTAACATATCTATATATCAGGTAGAAATTCCGGCTGAAGTAACTAAAGGGGTGTTGCTACAGGCAACTGCAGAAAGCCTGACTGGGCTTGAGTATTCTCCATTAGAAGCGCAAAATCTCTTGCAGGAAAAGGGGATTCTGACGGCCGGGTTGGCGGAGCGCTTCACGGACTTACAGTCTGTGCCTGATTTTGCTGAGATGCTGTCGGTACTGGCTAATCTCTATAATTATCTGCTGAATTTATAACTACCGGCGGATCAAGGGGAGCAGCCTCTCTGTATTTATCTGTGTTGCGGTAATATTTTGACTAAGGACTGTTCTTAGCAGTACAATAGGGATTAGGACAAAAGTGACGGGGGTATAAGAAGGTGTCCACTAAAAAATTTCTTAGAGTGTCAGTGATTGGGCTGATATTGCTCAGTCTGGTGGTTTCACTCTATTTGGACCTGCAGAGAGTTAAGAATGAAAA
>JAPXME010000149.1:0-4285 GCA_033809185.1 Clostridiaceae bacterium | reverse complement strand
AGGTGGCAGTTTGGGTGAAACAAGTGCTCTAGCGTTACTAATCGGAGCAATATACCTGCTGGCAAGAAAGCATATCGATTGGAAGATTCCCGTGATATATATAGCGACAGTTTTTGTCTTCGGTGTAGGTTTAGGGTTTCGGAACGGTGGAGGACTAGATTTTGCCTTGACTTATATTTTATCGGGAGGATTAGTTTTGGGAGCCTTTTTTATGGCCACTGATTGGGTTACCACTCCCGTAACTAAGATAGGAAGAATAATTTTCGCTCTAGGCTGTGGCTTGCTTACAGTCTTAATCAGAATAAAAGGCGGTTATCCTGAAGGGGTTTGCTATTCCATCTTAATCATGAATGGTTTTGTACCCTTGATTGATCGCTACACTAAAGGAAAAGTCTTTGGGGAGGGCAGCAAAAATGGTTAAGAAGATAATCGGTACAGGGCTTCTCCTAGCGGTTTTCACGGGACTTTCCGGTTTTGCTGTAGCTATGAGTAACAATATTACTGCTGATGTTATTGCTGAACAGTTGGTGGCTAAGAAACTAGAAGGTTTACATGCCGTGTATCCCAAAGAGGGAGAGATAAAAGATGAGACGGAAAAATATTTGACCGAACAAACAACGGCTGAACTCAAAGAGGTCAATATCAGCTACCAGGGTGGTAATCCTCAGGGTGTTATTTATATTGTAGAAACTCAAGGGTATAACGGGCCGATTCAGACCTTGGTAGGTTTTGACATAGCTAGCCAAACTATTACCAGGGTGAGAGTGGTTCAGCAGAGTGAGACCCCTGGATTAGGGGATAATGTGAAACAGGATTGGTTCAGTACCAGATTCCAAGATAAAGCTGCTACCAAGGAGCTACGGGTGACCAAGATTGAAACTACTGCTGATGACGAAGTTCAGGCTATTACTGCAGCCACGGTATCTTCAAGATCTGTGGTAAATGGAGTAAACATTGCCCGTCAACATTTTATTGATAATTTTATTACCCCATAGGATACTAAGGAGGACTACCGATGAGTTTATTCAAGGAATTTTCCAAAGGTCTGATTAGAGAAAATCCTCTTTTTAGTCTATTATTAGGTCTTTGTGCTTCATTGGCTGTAACGACTACAGTTGAAAATGCTTTAGGCATGGGAATAGCTTTAACCTTTGTATTAATAGGTTCTAATGTGGTCATATCTTTACTGAGGAAAGTCATTCCGGATAATATTCGTATTCCTTGTTATATTGTAGTAATTGCAACCTTCGTTACAATATTGGAAATGTTTATGCATGCGTATTTCCCGGCCCTTTATACGAGTTTAGGTATTTTCGTTCCTTTGATTGTGGTCAACTGTATTATCTTAGGAAGGGCGGAAGCCTTTGCCGGTAAAAAGGGAGTGCTGCTTTCCCTTATAGATGGCTTGGGCATGGGTGTAGGATATACCTTAGCTTTATTCATTCTTGGTACTGTTCGTGAAGTATTAGGAAGTGGAACATTTATGGGTTATTCCGTAATGAGCCAGGCAGTACCGCCTACATTAATTATGATTTTACCGCCGGGAGCTTTTATTACCCTGGCAATTATCTTAGCTATAATAAATAAGCTCCAAGAGAAACGGGCCTAAAGAGAAATATGAATGGAGATAAAGGAGGTCGCCATGAATAGTCTATTTTTAATCATTGTAGGCGCAATTTTCGTAAATAATATAGTCTTCTCCCAATTCTTAGGGATATGCCCTTTCTTAGGAGTTTCGAAAAATATCAAGCCTGCCCTGGGAATGGGTGCAGCCGTTATCTTCGTTATGACAGTATCGTCCCCTGTGTGCTGGTTGGTACAAGAGTATATTTTAGTCAGATTTAATATTGAATACTTACAGACGATTACTTTTATTCTGGTTATAGCGGCTTTAGTACAATTTGTGGAGTTAGTTGTCAAAAAGTATAGTCCCACTCTATATAAATCCTTGGGCGTCTATCTTCCCTTAATTACTACTAACTGTGCAGTTTTGGGTGTAGCAATTTTGAATATCCAAAAAAGCTATTCACTTCTAGAGGCGACTGTCAATGGAGCTGCCAACGCAATAGGTTTCACCTTAGCTCTTATTATGATGGCAGGGATTAGAGAAAGACTGGAAGCAGCCGAAATCCCCAAGGCTTTAGGCGGTATACCAATTTCTTTAGTGATAGCAGGTTTCTTATCTATTGCTTTTATGGGTTTTGCCGGACTGCTTTAATTAAGAAGTATATTGTATGGCAAGGGAAGGGAGTATAGAAAATGAATTTATCAGCTGCTATAAGCTTGGCTGCTATAGGAGGAGTTTTAGGATTAATCTTGGCTTTTGCTAGTCAAAAGCTTAGTATAGAAGAGGACCCACGTATCCAAGCAATTACTGAAGTCTTGCCTGGAGCTAACTGCGGTTCCTGTGGTTACCCGGGCTGTTCAGGATATGCCGAGGCTATCGTCAATGAAAATGCTCCCCTGGATGCTTGTATTCCAGGTAAAGAAGCTGTATGTTCACAAAT
This sequence comes from Clostridiaceae bacterium, assembly GCA_033809185.1. GTDB lineage: Bacteria > Bacillota > Peptococcia > DRI-13 > JAPXME01 > JAPXME01. The sequence goes on along the minus strand of JAPXME010000149.1, from coordinate 1,778 downwards.
TGGGGAAATCATGGGACAAGAGGTCAATAGTTGTCAAATAGGCAGGAACATTGCCTGTGTAATCTGTGGTGGCGGTAGTGATAATGCTAAAAATAAATATTATTATGCCGGTATGACTGATTGTCGCGCTGCAGCTGCCCAATATGGTGGTCCTAAGGAATGTAACTGGGCTTGTATTGGTTTAGGCAGTTGTGTTAAGGTCTGTCCTTTTGGTGCTATTGAAATGCAGGAGAATCAGCTACCTAAGATAGATCCGGATAAATGCACTGGTTGTGGCGTTTGCGTAGAATATTGCCCGAAAGATGTGTTGAGGATAATTAACTCCACACAGCAGGTGATAGTATCCTGTCGTAATACGGTTAAAGCCAAACAAGCTAAAGATTCTTGCCAGGTTGCTTGTATTAAGTGTAAGATTTGTGAAAAAAATTGTCCCACAGGAGCGATAAAGGTAGTAGATGTTGAGTCTGGTGGCAGTGTAGCTCTAATAAATCCTGAGCTTTGTAATAATTGCGGTTTATGTGCTGAAAAATGTCCAACCAAGATTATCACTGTCATGGATCCGGTCGATCCTGAACAACCTCAGGTAAAAACTGAAGAAGAGAATTCTCCTTGTGCTAATTGTGGAATTTGTTCCGGAGGATTATAGAAAGAGGCTAGAGGAAATAAGGAAATTTTAATAACAAAGACTGATTCAGAGGGATTAATTTATCTCTCTGAATTTTTTTATGACCATTTTTAAGAATTATCATAGTTGTATCACTACTGTTACTGGTTTGTTACTATGATCAGCTAAAGTAATTTAAAAGGAGTTTCTATTCACTCCAAATTACAGCGGAGGTGGATTTTTCATGAGTAATTCAAAGGTAAACGTAGGTATAGTCGGTACAGGATTGTATATTCCTGAACACAAGATGACAGCCAAAGAAATCTCTGAGGCCACTAAGGGTGTGTGGGCAGAAGAGGCTGTTGTTGAAAAGCTTGGAATAGTTCAAAAGTCTATACCGGGTCCAGATGATGGAACACAAGAAATGGGTGTTAGAGCCGGTCTGGATTGTTTAAAAAATACTGGTGTAGATCCCAAGGAAATCGACCTTGTTCTCTGTATTGGCGAGGAATGGAAGGAGTATCCTCTGACAACCTCCGGAATATATATTCAGGAAAAAATCGGGGCAACCAACGCTTGGGCAATTGATGTGCAACAGAGATGCTGTACCTGTGTGTCTGCTATGAAAATGGCCAAGGATATGATGATTGCCGATGATGAAATCAATACTGTAATGGTCGTGGGCGGTTATAGAAACGGCGATTTTGTTGATTACACAGACAAAGCAATGTCTATGATGTATAATCTTTCTGCTGGTGGCGGAGCCATTATTTTAAAGAAGAATTATAATAAGAATCTACTTTTAGGCACTCATATAATGACTGACGGTTCTTTGGCTAGAGATGCTGGGGTTGAATTTGGTGGTACGGAAAAACCGATTACCCATGAAAATCTACATGAGGCATACAAATCCTTACGTATTTTTGATGAAAAGCATATGAAGGATCGTTTGAATGAGGTTTCTATGCCTAACTGGATGCATTGTATTGACAAGTCTTTAGAGAAATCAGGTATGACTAGAGAAGATCTAGGTTATCTGGCTGTTCTTCACTTCAAATATTCCCAGCATAAAGCGATGCTTAAGGATCTAGGCTTAACTGAGGAACAATCTGTCTACCTCAAGGATTACGGTCATATGGGTCAGATTGACCAGATTCTCTCTCTGCACTTAGCT
>JAPXME010000148.1:1912-4315 GCA_033809185.1 Clostridiaceae bacterium | reverse complement strand
CTGCAAGACACTTCTTAAGGCTTGATAAAGCCCTTCTATCTCTTTTTGAGTTAAGCTTCCGGTTCTGCGTTCTGGGTGGAGACCAGCCGCAAAAAGAGCTTCGTCAGCATAGATATTTCCTAATCCCGCAATTTGCCTCTGATCTAGAAGAAAAGACTTGAGCTTGGTATTTTTACTCTCTAACCGCCTGCTAAGCTCTTCTACCGTAAAGTCAGGTTCTAAAGGTTCCGGTCCTAAACTGGCTAAGCCTCCCGCCTCCTGGTAACGATTATTGTCCACTAAATAAATCAACCCGAATTTCCGGACATCATTAAATCTTAACTCACAACCATTATCCAAAGTAAAAACTAGATGGGTATGCTTGTCTAGCGGTTTGCTTTCCTCAGTTACGGTGAGCCGGCCTGTCATTCTTAAATGAACGACTAAGGTTTTGGCCCCACTTAGCACAGCTAAGAGATACTTACCCCGGCGGTTAAGTTTCTCGAACTTACGCCCCTTGATTTCTTCTCTAAACTCCTCAGGAGTTGGTTTCTTGATAATTCCTCCGTAATAAATTTGGGTATCTATAATTTTACGGCCTACAAGTAAAGGTTCAAGACTACGGCGAACCGTTTCTACTTCTGGTAATTCAGGCATCCTGCCGCCTCCCCACAACCCTGAAATGTCAGTGATAAAGAACTATAGCTTGCGCAGCTCATACCAATTAGGACCTGCTTGCAGATCCACTTTTAAAGGAACCGCCAGGGGATACACATCGCACATCAGCTCCCGCACCTTCTCCGCCATGGTCTCCAGTAGTTCTGCTGGTACATCAAATATTAATTCGTCGTGGACCTGGAGCAACATACGGCAAGTAGGCATTTCCCGGTCAATAAACTGCTGGACCTTTAACATGGCTAATTTGATGATATCAGCCGCACTACCTTGAATAGGTGTATTCATGGCTGTCCGCTCTGCAAAGCTGCGTAAATGGTAATTAGAGCTTAAAATGTCCGGCAGATAACGTCTGCGCTGCAAAATCGTTGTAACATAGCCCTGTTCTCTAGCCTGATTGACAGTCCGGTCAATATAGTTTTTTACTCCTTGGTAACGTGCAAAATAGCTATCTATATAAGCCTTAGCCTCGCCTCGGGAAATTTTTAAATCCTGGGCCAGTCCGAAATCACTGATCCCATAGACTATCCCAAAATTTACAGCTTTGGCTGCATAGCGCATTTCCTTACTGACATCCTCAAAAGGCACCCCGAAAACCTCGGCTGCTGTACGGGTATGAATATCCTGTCCCTTGTGAAAAGCCTCTATAAGCACAGGGTCCTCAGCAAAATGGGCCAATACCCTTAATTCGATCTGAGAATAATCGGCCGCAAGCAACAAATTACCTGGTGAAGGCAAAAAGGCCTTACGAATTCGTCGACCTTCTTCCAGTCGGATAGGAATATTTTGCAGGTTAGGCTCTGAGCTAGATAAACGTCCTGTGGCTGTCACCGTCTGATTAAAAGAAGTGTGTACCTTCCCCGTTTCCGGTACCATGATGGCCTGTAATCCTTCAATATAAGTGGAGTTGAGTTTTACAAGCTGACGATATTCTAAAATCTTAGCCACGATTTCATGATCCGGGGCCAATGCTTCCAGAACTCCGGCACTGGTGGAATAGCCGGTTTTTGTTTTCTTACCTTTAGGCAGACCAAGTTTTTCAAAGAGGATAACTCCCAGTTGTTTCGGGGAATTAATATTAAACTCTTCACCTGCTAAATCATAAATATCAGTCATTAAATTATCAATTCGCGAATTAAGCTCATCCCCGATGGTACTAAGAATCTCTTTGTCCAAGATGATACCGGTTTTCTCCATCTCAGCCAACACAAAAGCTAAGGGTAACTCCAGCTCTTGATAAAGCTTTAACATCTTGTACTTATCTAATTCTTGGGGCAGAAACCGATCTAGTTCTTCCAGAGCAGCTAACTGCTTGTAGAGATCCTCAACTTTCAGTTCATTACAAATCTGCCGATTGAGAAATTTACCGCTAACATCACAGATATTATTAAAGTTATAGGAAGGATTAAGTAAGTAACTCATCAGTTGAGTATCAGTTTTTACTCCTTGTAACTTAATCCCATACTGTCCAAAAGCCAAATAAGCCGTCTTACAATCATGAGTAGCTTTAATCACAGCTGGATTTTCCAAATAGGGCTCTAACATGGCCAAAAAATCCTCTAGCTCCTCCTTTTCTTGCCATTGAAGAACAACAGCCTCTTGACCTCGGCCAATTACAGCCAAAGAGGTGATCTCTAATCTGTTAAGATCGATTTTTTTGTGCTGGTAGAGAAAACCTAACCAATCAGTTGTTTTCTGCAGATATTTTTCTAATATCTCTGGGTTTGTTACAACTGAGCCAGGATAATC
>JAPXME010000148.1:0-1902 GCA_033809185.1 Clostridiaceae bacterium | reverse complement strand
AACCCTTGCGGGTCTTCAGACGCCTGCATTTTCTCCATGACCTGCTGAATAATATTTTTGAACTCCAGTTCTTGCAACATTTCAAGGAGCTGGGGGTAATCAGGATCAGTCCTCCGACATTGTTCAATCTCAGCTTCTAGAGGAACAGCACAATCTATTGTAGCCAACCTCTTACTTAATCTAGCTTGGTCGGCATATTGAACCAACGACTGGCCTAGTTTTTTACCTTTAAAATCTTCATGGTGAGCCAAAACCTCCTCCACACTGCCGTATTCCTTAAGGAGTTTCAGGGCAGTTTTTTCGCCTACACCTGGTATACCAGGGATATTATCCGAAGCATCTCCCATTAATCCCTTCAGATCAATAACCTGCTCTGGGGTGAGACCGTATTTTTCTTCTAAGAATTGTGGATCATAACACTCAACTTCACTGAGCCCTTTCTTAGTAAGCCACACCTTAGTATGATTTGTAACCAGCTGCAGAGCATCCCTATCTCCAGTAACGATAATACTTTCCATACCGGCTTTCTCGGCTTTTCTAACCATAGTACCGATAATGTCGTCCGCTTCATAGCCCTCAATTTCAAAAATTGATATCTGCATAGTCTGAAGCAATTCCTTCAAAATGGGAAGCTGCGTACGTAATTCTGTGGGCATAGGCTTCCGCTGAGCTTTGTAATCAGCGTATTCTTGATGTCGGAAAACGATCCGACTTTTATCGAAAGCAACTGCCAAACAATCCGGCTGTTCATCTTCGATTACTTTGAAAAGCATCTTAGTAAAGCCATATATCGCATTAGTAATTAAACCATTAGAATTTGATAGCATAGGTAGAGCATAATAAGCCCTGTTAACCAAGCTATTACCATCTATAATCACAAACTTTTCGGCCATGTCTTCTCCCTCGTTTCTGCCAGTAGTTAGTTTACCCTAATCTATCAAAACAAAATTCGGTATGAAGAAGCATAGTTCCTGCATACCGAAAGGCTTAATCTTTTCTGTTATTCTTTCTTCGTTATTTTTCAACAGAGTTTCTTTTTTTCTTATAGATGCGCCAAATGATAAAGAAAATCAAAACAATAAGGATTAGTACCGGTAACGCTGCAAAAATGAATACTATTAGTTTGCCTAGTCCTACCAGAAGACTGTTAATCGAAATTATGAACGCTTCCACGGCCCGGCCAAATACTCCGGTTAAGCCACCAGCTGAAAGATTCTGGGTAGGTACGGCAACCTGTTCTAGATTAAGACTGATTGTTGAATAATCCACCCGGTTATTCAAGTACCGGAGACGACCTACTAGAGATTCAATTTCTGCTCTGGTATGGGCTAGTTCGTTTTCAACAGCCAGAATATCTGCTAATTGACCTGCTTTGTCCAGAATAGCCAATAAACGCTCTTCTTTTTGCTGCATTACTTTCAAACGGCTTTCTACATCCACAAATTCTTCGGTCACATCTTGAGTATAGATATTGCTATTGCGTAGTTTACCCAGCGTACCGAGACTGTCAATAAAAGAATCAAAGTGCTCATGAGGTAGTCGGATTCTTAGGTATCCACTGATATTACCCTGATCATCCCTAGCATTTATAGATTCATTAGCCAGATAGCCATTCAAGGGGATAAGTTGTTGCTTTATCTCTGCTACTGTCTGCTCATAATCATCGACTCGTAACATTAGATCGGCGTTTTTTATAATCTTTCGTTCCAGCTCAATCTGCTTATCTAACGACTTATCCTCAACATACGCAGCATCATCAGCGGCTAGTGGAGCTTGTGCAGGACTTACCAGAGGTACTGCTGTATACATTGGGCCACCACCGGCTTTTGTTGAGCTTCCATAGACTCGCATATCCCTATCCTGCATTATCTCATCACTTACCGTACCCATAATATTCATGCC
>JAPXME010000147.1:0-4323 GCA_033809185.1 Clostridiaceae bacterium | reverse complement strand
GGCTTCTTGTGCCGTCCGGATTAAGCCGGCCCCATATCTCTTTTGCCTCTATGTCCTCCACATAAGCTTTCCCGTCATTAATGTCTGCAAAATCTATTCTCCGGCCGTAGCCCCCTGTTTCCAGGAATTCTCCCTTACCATAGCCATAGAGAGCTGTTATAACATCATCTCTATGAATGGTCCTGGTAATTGACATAAGATCCTTCGTATAGGTGAATCGCTTGCCCCTGTCTTCGCCTCTGCGTACCAGCAGGTCCACATACCGACCCGTGATTTTGTTTCCGCTTACTTCAACCCGGGTTCTTATCTCGCCCTTCCATACTGTAGCGGCCTTCTGCACCGCTTCTTTTGCAGATATGCGGTAAAAGTTAGTACTATTTAGGCCCAGGTCATCAACCATACCAACTTCCCAGCGGGTGGTAAGCAGGGCATTCTCCAAGGCTATATTCGCCGGCACGTTGGTAGGTCTTTTATCTTCCACGTAGTCACCAAGGATCTCATAAAAAGATGACTCCGCAAATACTGATCTGGTTACAGCGTCGTCGCTCTCATGTACTTCATCAATACCTTTAACGATGAATTCATGCCAGTATCCTTGATTATCTTCATAAACTATTCTCTGGCTTTTTTCAATAGCATCCAGAGTAGTTAATTCCAAAACATTCTCGCCGTAAATTTCTTCTGAGTGGCGCGCTGACAATACATCTTTGAGATAGCCTGTAAACACTTCGTTGCGGTCAAATAGCAAGAATCGCATCACAGCCACCTCTCTCTGAATTCCAGGTCTGCTGTACCGCTGCTTACAGTTATGGTAAACTTCCCGGGCGGCAGCTTAAAAAAGTCACTATCTATGCTCAGCTTATTCATAATCGAGTAGCCATTCTTGGTAACATATTCAGCTTCAAGGTCAATCACAACAACATCAGTCGCTACAAAATCATCATCAATGTATATATGTTCTCCGGTACCTACAAGAGACACTTCGAGGCTTTCTAATGTCTCGCCGATAGTAATTGTGATTTTACCTGTAGTAGGATAATTACCATTATTGGCTATTTCTTGGCCATTAATATTTTCTTCTGTTATAGTATCTCCATAGGCTATGGGATCGGTAGCGATAAATATCAGGGTGCCGGCACCATGGAATACTATATTTTCAAGGTTGGTATCTCCATCCAAAGAGGCAAGATATGTTTTGCTGTCCCTAAGCTTTAGCTCTTTTTCGTCTTCCGTATATAAAATTGATGCTAGGGTATTTATAGTTTCCTCCCTGGAGCTAAAACACGATGCAGGTATTTCTACATCGATTTTTATTTGTCGTTCTCCTAGAGTTTTTCGCACATATCTTGTTCCCGCCCTTCCGGGTATAGTTTTTCTGATGGTATTAATAGGGGGCAATATGGATTCTTTAATTCTTTTCACAATGAGGTAATCATTCAGATCAGAATTGTTAAATGTCACTTTATGCATCAATATGCCCCCTTTGCTCTTAATTGTCTTTGTTGTAAATTGAATAGTTTCTGAGCTATTTTTTCAATATCAGTATCATCTCTTACGCTCATGTTTTGGATAGTAATACCACCCAGACCGCTTATCAAGTCTGCCATAACATCTCCAAATCGGTCATAATCAAAATTATCCCCTGTCAGCGGTTTTACTTTTGCCCCTTGAGGTAGTTCAAGCAGCTCCGGACCGGCTTCACCGACTATTGCATGCCCTTTTTGTGTTATTTCTCCTCCTGCAGCAAGCAAGGGTATTTCTTTAAGATTTAATCCCTTGCCTCCAACGCCTGGTACCCAGTCGGGTATTTTAAGTTTGTTAAGTCCTCTAATGAATAGATTTATGCCTGAAATTATAAAGTTTATGGCACTTTTGATGCTATTTACTATGCCATCCCAGATTCCAGTTATAACTTTTTTAATTGCCTCGAAAACTTTCCCGAATATTTTGGCAAAGCCTTCAGCAGCTTTAACAATTGCTTCCCAAATACTACTGAAGAAGTCTGATATATGACCCCAGGCGGCTTCCCAGTCTCCTTTTATAAGAGCAAGCACAAACTTAATTACAGACAGTATTGCATTCATTATAGGTTCAATAACCGGCATTAGCGCTTCGAATACCTCCATTACCAATGGCAATACTATCTGAGCTAACTCATTGAATATTGCTAATAGCGGCGGCATGATCTCTTTAACGATTTCGTTAATAAGTTCCATAAAGGGAGGTAAGAATTCTTCCGTAAGCATCCCGAACAGTTCCATGATTGGTGGCATTATATTTTCAATTATTTGCTTAAACAGATCGATAAACGGGGGTAGCAAAGTATTAATTATTTGTTCAAACAGCTCCATATACGGAGGCAATACTGCAGCAATTATATTATTAAAAATCTCAATAAAAGGTGGAAGAATTTCATTAGTAATTACTTTAAAAAGCTCGATTAAAGGCGGCAAAATAGTTGTCACTACACCTGTCAACAGTGTTATCAAAGGCGGCAATATGGCTTGCAAAATATTCGTAAAAAGATCTATTACAGGGGGCAAAACTTCAGTGGCAATTTGTGAAAACAAGGCTATCAAGGGTGGTAGAGCTTCTGTAACTAGCTGGCCTATCAATGGAACAACGGACTGAAATGACATAGATAGCGCATCAAATACACTACCCATTATTTCTTTTACAGTTGGCATATTTTGAGCAATAAAGTCAACTCCAGCCTGAAACATGGGTATAACTTCTGATGAGAGCGAACGCACGATTCCCGAAAACGTCTCTTTTAAACTATCAAGAGAATCTCCGAAGTCATCCCCTGCCTTGATTGCATCTTCAGACATCACAAGGCCTAGTTCTGATGCCTTGTTTTTCAATGCCTCAATGCCATCTGCGCCTTCAGCCAATAAGGGCTTTAAATTTGCAAAACCCTTGCCAAACAGGTCATTCCCTATTCGAGCCGCCTCAGCTGTATCTCCCATCTCGGCAAGTTTAGCAAGAGTCTCATTGAAAACATCATTAGTGCTTCTTATATTTCCCTCGGCATCTGTAATGCTAATGCCCAATTGCTCAAATGCTTCAGCATATGTTTTGTTGCCATCCGCCGCCTCACCTAATCCTCTGGCAAGTCTTGCAGATGCATTCACCAGGTCCTGCATGGACACGCCGGCTTGGTCACCTGCATACTTAAGTTGCTGAAGGTTTTCGACAGAGAGACTGGATTTGCGGCTCATGTCTAGTACCTCTCCAGCATAATCTGCAGTATTTTTTGCTAATCCTAACAAAGCACCTCCAGCTGCAGTTGCACCTGTAACAATAGCAGCTCCCCACTTGGCTGCAGTTTTAATGCCATTACCAAGCTTAGAGCCAAGCCCTTCAGCTTTTTCTTCTGTTTTTGCTATGCTTTTATTAGCTTCTTCATTATCAACAAAAATGCTCCCAAATAGCTTAAATATTTCCACACGCCTCACCTGCCTTTATATGCCGCCACTATAGCTAACATTTCTTTTTCTATCTCTTCAAGTGATTTTTGAGTATATTTATATTGCTTCTGGAATAACTTGTTTTTGAATTCTTCGAATTTAATAAAGTCAATCCATCTCATATACATATAGGGGTATATGATAGTCCACAGCTCCCATGCTGCTTGTTCTTTTTCTTGTTCAATTGCATAAATTAAATAATCCACAGCTACAGATAAAGGGAGATCCATAATAAGTTGTGGATTATATATCTTTGAAAGTAATTCGACTATTCGCGGTCCTTTTACTTGACCGCAGATTTGAAAAAACTCCGCACACCGGCATCAGAAACAAGCTCTTTTATGAATTGGACAAGATCAACCTTTTCTGCTTCCTCAGGCGATATTCCCTTTATTTCAGCCACAAAAGCATAGATTTCCGGTTCAGCTTTGTGAGCTTTACTTATGATCTGCATCATTAGATCTGCACCAATTTGTTCTTGAGTTGCATTTGGATCTGTGATTTTTAGTTCAAGTTTATCAATTATAGCCGACAATTTGATTCCTTGTTTCAAGGTCAGCATACTATTCCTCCTTTGCAGGCTCAACAATTATTTTTACTTCTGTGTTATTGATTGCTTGAAGTACTTTTTCAAGCTCTGTTATTTTTTCATTTGCCTCTTGGATCAGTTTTTTCATATCATCTAACCCTTCGGTTTTAATACACACCTTTAAATTTTGTGCTATCATATCATTCCTCCTAAAAATTCAAGAGGGCAGGATAACCTGCCCCTCCTTATGCGGTCTTGAAGTTTACTACCTTTTTGGCCATCTTGTTGCCAGCCAAATCCCGCACATTGGCGATTATCCAGATG
>JAPXME010000146.1:0-4389 GCA_033809185.1 Clostridiaceae bacterium | reverse complement strand
TTTGGAAGAATACCTCCTATCTAAGTGTAGTTTGGCGACTACAGGTATTCGACCAAATGCATTTAATTTTCCTGCCACCCCAACATTTATTTTAGAACCATTTTTGAAAGGATAGTCTTTAGAACTATCCTTTTTTTATTGTGAAAACAACAAGGTTCCCGGGTCCCGTCAGCAATCTTCGATTGCGAAGACGGGCGGGGTTCTAATATAAAATTTTTATAACAAAGGTCCTAGGTAATAATTATCCAGTACTGGTAATATCCAAATAATTTTTACAGCTAGGGATAATATTGTTAATCTTCAATTACTCTAACTCCTGGCTAATGTAAAACTTACAAAAAAGGGGCCGAAAAAACTAACATTAAATTGTCAAAATACTATATTATTCTAAGATTCGTTTAATTTTGACATACTGGTATAATATGCTACAATGGTAAAAACGTGTAATTCCATCTCTGGATTACACGAACAAGGAGGAGGGGAAATCTTATGAAAGAGAACTTTGAAAAGATGTGGTCGGAATGGAAGTCCTACAATGAAAAAATGTTTGAGATGTGGAAGAAAATGGCGGATATTTCTTACCCCCAAACAAACACAGAGAAGAAGGAGGTTTTACCAGAGGTAGAAGATTGGATCGAAAAACAAGAAGCCATGCTATCTTTCTACAAGAAGTGGTTTGAAGCCTCCAAGGAAATGATGAAGCTGTATAAGCCTGACGTAATGACTAGTATGTTACCTAATGAATGGGCAGATTACAGTGAGAAATGGACAAGCTTCTGGAAAGATTCATTTGGTAAGATGGAAACCTTCGGCTTACAGCCTTACGAACAGTTCCAATCCTTGATGGATAAAACCTATCAGGATTTTTTCCCTAATAATTCTGTTAAAGACACCTTTGGCCGTTTGATGGGTACTATGGATGTCTATAACAAACTACATGGCTTCTGGTTGGAAATGATTAAGAAAATGCCTACAAAAGAAAACCAGGAGACTTGGGAAAAGTTCATGAAAGAAACCCTCAACTCTTACTCTAATATTAATGAATTATTCTCCCAAACCTTTATTCCTGAACAGGTCAAGAGTGTGATGGTTATTCCTATGGAGAACATTAAAACTATTCAGGCTGAAATCATCAAGTTTTATCGTCCTTGGCTTGAAGAAGGTGGAGAACTCCAGAAGAAGCTATTACTTGCTTTACAAGGAGACCGTAACGCCTTTATGGAATTCCAGAGTGAATGGCGTAAAATGTTTGAGGAAACCGTTAGCAAATTCACTAATATTCCAGCCGTTGGTTCTAACAGGGAAATCATTGAAAAGACTATGAAGAGCATAGAATCCTATACCAATTACTTATTTACTCTTAATGAATTCATGGGCTCCCTGAACCATATCGGTATAAATAATATGGAAAAGGTATTAACCAAACTGTCTGAGATGGTTGAGGAAGGGGAAGCTCCAACAAGCTTCAAGGAATTCTATAAGCTCTGGTCCAAAACTAATGAAGAGGCTTATTTGGAGTTATTTGCTACAGAGAGTTTTTCCAAGATGTTGGCTGAGACTGTTGATGCAGGATTACGCTTCAAGAAGGTCTTTAATGATATGATCCAAGATCAAATGGCTACTCTACCTATTCCTACCAGACGTGAATTAGATGTCTTAGAGAAAAACTTCTACCTACTAAGGAAACAAGTTAAGGCTCAGGCTCGTGCGATCGAGGAGTTGGAAGAGAAGGTGGAAGAATTAGAAGCCAGAGGAGGTAGGATCTAGATGCTGTCATATTATAATAATCTGCAAAAGAAGCTGATCGAAGAAAACCAAGAATTGAGTCGCAAGTTTATCAAAGGCTTTGCTAATATGATGGCCATCGAAGAAGTGGAAATGTCCACCACTCCGAAGGAAGTTGTCTATGAAGAAGACAAAATGAAGATATATCACTATATCCCTATGGTGAAAAAACCTCATAGCATCCCTGTATTAGTTGTTTATGCTCTGGTTAATCGCCAGTATATGCTGGATATTCAGGAGGATCGTAGCACCATCAAAAACTGGTTAGAAGCCGGGCTGGATGTCTATGTTGTGGATTGGGGCTATCCGGATCATACAGATAAGTTCTTAACCATGGAAGATTATATAGAGGGTTATATCCATAATGCCGTTAATTTTGTACGCAAGAGGCACAATTTAGAAAAGATTAATTTGCTGGGTATTTGTCAAGGCGGTACTATGAGTATGATTTATACTGCCTTACATCCTGAGAATATCCAGAATCTAGTCACAATGGTTACGCCCTTTGATTTCCACACTAAAGATGGTCTCTTGATGGTCTGGGGTAAACACTTGAATATTGACAATATTGTCGACGTTTTCGGAACAGTTCCAGGTTCATTCATGAATTATGGTTTTAACTTACTGAAACCTTTCCAGTTAAACCTCGATAAATATATTAATTTTGTAGAGAGCATGGATGATCCTGAGGCCGTAAAAGACTTTATCCGGATGGAGAAATGGATTTATGATAGTCCAGACCAAGCTGGAGAAATGCTAAGAGAGTTCATTACTGAGTTTTACAAAGAGAATAAGCTGGTCAAGGGTACCTTCGAATTGGCTGGTAAAAAGGTAGATATGAAAAACATCACTATGCCCTTCTTGTCCGTAGTGGGAACCTATGATCATCTGGTACCGCCGTCCGCAACAAAGCCAATGATGGAAGCAGTAGGTAGTACTGATAAGACATTCCTTGAATTTAAGACCGGTCATATTGGCATATTTGTCAGTTCTAAGTCCCAAAAGGAAGTAGCTCCTGCCATTACCAATTGGATTAAGGAACGTGGTGGAGAAACACCTAAGAAGAAAACAACCACCAGGAAAACTACTGCCAAGAAAACCACTACAACTGCCAAAGATAAATAGTTCAGACAGAACAGGAGAGCAATTTGCTCTCCTGTTTTATGTTCGCAATCGTATATTACCGGTATTACCAATTCTTCACCCAGAAAAGTCTAAATTCATGCTGTAGAAAATGACTTATCGGTTAGAGAAAATCTAAGTAAGTAATGGTAAGACGGCCTCAGGCTCATAAGGGGCTAAGAATTCCGCTACTGCCTGGTTATAGATCTCAGGAATCTCATATTTGGTGAGATGGGCCGCATTACGGAAATATTGTAATTTTGAGTTAGGAACTAACTTTAAGAGGTTAATTGCATCAGTTAAAGGAGTAGTTTGATCATATTCACCAACCATGATTAGGGTTGGTACTTTTATTTTAGATGAGGTTTTTCTGTGGTCCGCCAGCGCTGTACCGAAAGTGGCATAGGTAGCTTGCCGGTAAGGTACAGGTCTGTTTTGTTGGAAGGTCTTTTTGATTTCAGCAAATACTTTTGGATTTCGTTGCTCGAAATCTGGGGCACAAGCACCCTTAGCTATAAGGTAACCAAGCTCACTCATTGGCAAAGTATCAATCCGTTCTAACCTTTGCTGAAGATTGATTGAGTTAGCCGGTTCCACAAAGTAGCCTGCAGTAGAGCTCAAAATCACAGAGAGTAAGCGCTCCGGGTAGCGGGCAGCAATTTCTTGGAGGATTACTCCTCCCATGGAGTGGCCGACAAAATGAGCTTTTTCGATACCGAGATGATCAAGTAAAGCAATTACATCTGCGGCAAAGAGGTCTAATGTGATAGTTATGTCTCCATCTTCACTTTTGGCATGCCCCCGCAAATCCATAGCTAGGGTGTGGAAGCCCTTACTGAAGTAGTCCGTTTGAAAGTGCCAAGATTCTGCACTTTCTCCTAAGCCATGGATAAAAACAAAAGCCGGTCCTTGTCCTTTTTCCTCATAGTACATGTTGATGCCATTGATGTTTGCGTACATGGGCTTATTACCTCCTTAGTTTGGCCTTGTGTTATTTCCATAATACACCAAAATCAGCTAGAGCGTAACTGCAATTTATATTTTAATTGCCTATCTAATTCGTTAAAGACGAGAGGATAGGTCGCAGAGCCTCAGGTTCTAAGGCAGCAAGGAAATGGGCCAGAGCCCGATTAACTGCCTGTGGATTTTCTACTGGAATCATATGGGCAGCCTGAGGGATTATTACTAAGAATGAACCGGGAATAAGAAGGTTTAGATTTTGGGAATCCCGTACGGGGGTGGTTTGATCTTCGATTCCTACCATTATGAGAGTTGGGACCTTTATATTAGGCAAAGAAGCTCGATGATCACAACGGGGATCACCGATGACGGCAGTACATTGTGAATAAGGTTCTCTGCGGTTTGACTGAAATACTTTCTTCATTTCTGCAAATACTTCCGGGTTTCTTTCGGGAAAATCGGGCAGGCAAGCAGCGTTTGCTACAGCTGTTCCAAGTTCCTCCATGGTCAGGGATGCTATTC
>JAPXME010000145.1:3055-4530 GCA_033809185.1 Clostridiaceae bacterium | reverse complement strand
CCATATAACTGGGAAAAAAATCAACCGTTTTACCCATATTCATCATAGCACAGAAGATCTAGTTAAAAAAGTTAAGATGTTAAGAGCTATCTCTCAAAGAACCGGTTCTTGCTATCAACGGTGCGTGGGATTTGATGCTATGAATGCCATATATTCTACCACTTTTGATATGGATGCTAAAAACGGTACTGATTACCACAAGAGATTCGTTGAATATCTAAAATACGTCCAAGAGGCCGATATTATGGTTGCCGGTGCTATGACCGACCCTAAAGGTGATCGTTCATTGTCTCCGGGAAAACAGCCAGATCCAGATCAATACGTTCATGTAGTTGAAAAGAGAGACGATGGTATCGTAATCCGTGGTGCTAAGCAACATATGACAGGTATGGTTAACTCATTTGAGATGTTGATTATGCCTACCACTGCTTTAAAACCCGAGGATGCTGATTACGCAGTTGCTTGTGCAATTCCTGTAGATGCTCCTGGCGTTTACCATATCTTCGGTCGTCAATCCAATGATATGCGTAAATATGATGAAATGGATCAAGGTAATGCTAAGTTCGGCGTTGTTGGCGGTGAATGTTTAACCGTTTTAGATAATGTTTTTGTACCTTGGGACAAGGTATTTATGTGCGGTGAAACTGAATTTGCCGGAACATTGGTAGAACGCTTTGCTTCCTTCCACCGTCAAAATTACGGCGGCTGCAAAGGCGGCGTAGCTGATATTATTATCGGTGCTACTGCTACTGTTGCTGAATACAACGGGGCTGCTAAAGCTTCCCATGTCAAAGACAAAATCGTCGAAATGATCCATCTAACTGAAACATTGTATTGTTGTGCTATTGCTTGTTCTTCTGAAGGTCGTCCCTTAGCTTCCGGAGCTTACTATGTAGATCCGATGCTGGCTAACGTTGACAAACAAAATGTAACTCGCTTCATTTATGAAATCTGCCGTCTGTCCCATGATATTGCCGGTGGTTTTATTGCTACCATGCCTTCTGAGCAAGACTTCAGGCATCCTGAATTAGGGCCGGTTATTGATAAATACTATAAGGCTGTAGCTGATGTACCAACCGAGCACAGATTCAGAATTGCCAGATTGATCGAGAACATGACTGGTGGTACAGCATTAGTTGAAAGTATGCACGGAGCTGGATCTCCTCAAGCTCAAAGAGTTATGTTGGCTCGTCAGGCTAACCTGGATAATAAGAAGAAATTAGCACAAATCCTGGCTGGTATTGAAGAATAGTTAGGTGTGATAAATTATGAAGGCTAAAATCGGAGTGAAATATTGCGGGAATTGTAATCCACATCTAGATGGACCAGAGTTTGTCAAAGAGCTACAACGATTGAATCCTGATCTGCTTTTCGTTAGTTACAATGCGGAAGATAAGGATCTACTACTAATCGTCAGCAGTTGTCAGGCAGACTGTGCCACAAGACCTGATTATCAAGGTAATACTGTAGTAGTA
>JAPXME010000145.1:0-3045 GCA_033809185.1 Clostridiaceae bacterium | reverse complement strand
CTCCCCGCAGCTGTCAGTAAAAAGCTGCGGGAGATGTTGGACCTGGAATAAGGTGAGTGAATGTAAGCAGAATTGAGGAGTGAAAAAATGGGCAATGTTATCGTAATTGGGGCAGGAGCTATGGGTAGTGGTATAGCCCAGACAATTGCACAGGCTGGATACAGCGTATGTCTTAACGATCAAAGTAAGAGTGCATTAGAAAAAGGATTGGACAATATTAGAAAAGGCCTGGAGCTCCAAGAGAAGAAGGGCAATATTACAGGGCAAGAAAAGACAGAGATTTTAGACAGAATCACCCTATTAACTGATATTAAAGATATGGGTGAACCTGATTTAATCATCGAGTCTATCATTGAGAATATGGATGTAAAAAAAAGATTTTGGCAAGAAATCTCACCTTTAATTAGTCCATCTACTTATTTAGCCTCCAACACATCGTCCCTTAGTATTACTGAACAGGCTTCTTGCACTCCCAACCCTGAAAAGTTCATTGGGTTACATTTCTTCAATCCAGTCCCGAAAATGGAACTGGTAGAGATAATCAGCGGTGCCTTAACATCAGATGAGACCTTTCAGTGGGCTAAAGAATTCGTAAGCTCCTTGGGGAAGACAGGTGTTGTAGTACAAGAATCTCCGGGATTTGTCTTTAACCGGCTTATCATCCCTATGATAAATGACGCAATAAAACTATATGAGGATGGGATTGCCAGTGCGGCTGATATTGATGCGACCTTAAAATTAGGGGCCAGCCATCCTATCGGACCATTGGCGCTGGCTGACTTTATCGGTCTAGATGTTGTCTTAGATATCATGGAATATCTAGCCAAAGAATTGGGTGAACCCAAGTATAGTCCTACCCCCTTATTACGTGAAATGGTTAAGGATGGTTTGCTCGGTCGGAAGACAGGGAAAGGCTTTTATAATTATTAGTCTTATTTATACCTTAAGTAACCAAATAAAAAAATATAAGGGGGAGTTCAAGTGGGATTAAAAGAGGTAGTTATCGTTGGTGCTTGCCGTACTGCAATTGGTAAATTCATGGGTAGCCTAGCCGGTGTTCAAGCTAGGGACTTAGCAATTACCGCTGGTAAAGAAGCTATTAAAAGGGCTGGTATAACAGCTGATATGGTAGATGAGATTGTCATGGGACAACTTTATACCGCTATGCAGGGTTCCTTACCTGCCCGGCAGGTGGGAATGCGTATTGGCTTACCTAATCGCAGTAGTGCGGTAAGTGTTAACCAAAACTGTGCTTCTGGTATGAGGGCAATGGAAATTGCAGCCCATAATATTATGTTAGGAAACACCGATATCGGTCTGGTTGTTGGTGTTGAAAGTATGACTAATACCCCATATTTGCTGCCTAAAGCCAGAATGGGTTATCGTATGGGGCCTGGAAGCATCGAAGATTCCATGATCCATGATGGACTATATGATGCCTTAGTACCTGGTCATATGGGCGTAACCGCCGATAACGTAGCCAAGAAATACGGAATTACTCGTGAAGAATGTGATGAATTGGCCGTGATGAGCCATAATCGTGCTGCCGCTGCTATAGACGAAGGTCGTTTTAAGAGGGAAATAGTTCCTGTTGATATTAAGGTTAAAAGAGAAATAAAACAATTCTATACTGACGAGCACCTGATCAGAAATTGCACTATGGAGAGTATTGGCAAGATGAAACCAGTCTTCACTGAAGACGGTGTTACTACAGCAGCCAACGCTTCAGGTATTAATGACGGTGCTGCCGCTGCAGTAATTATGTCTAAGGACAAAGCCAAGGAACTGGGCTTAAAGCCGTTGATGAAATTAGTTTCTATCACTAGTGAAGGCGTAGAACCTTCTATTATGGGTGTTGGCCCTGCAGTAGCCATTCCTAAGGTTCTGAATAAAGCAGGACTTAAATTTGATGATATCGAGTACTGGGAGATAAATGAAGCTTTTGCTGCTCAATGGCTTGGTGTTGGACGTATGCTGGAGCAGGAACATGGTATGAAATTGGATCTGGACAAGGTCAATCATAACGGTTCCGGAATTTCTCTGGGTCACCCGGTAGGTTGCACAGGCTTGCGGATAATCGTCAGTCTCTGCTATGAGATGGAAAGATTAGATCTTACCTTGGGCGGAGCTTCTCTCTGTGTTGGTGGTGGTCCTGCTATGGCTTCCTTGTGGACCAGGGATATTTAATATTCCGTATATTCCATATATTGTAATATTCAATAATCATTAATCATATGAATAGATGATAACGGAGGAGCTAAAATGCTGGATATTAAGAAGATGTTTGATTTAACAGGTAAAGTAGCTATCGTAACAGGTGCTACTAAAGGATTAGGGCGCGGTATGGCTGAAGCCTTAGCTCAGTCTGGTGCTAATATCGTTGTAGTAAGCAGAACTCCAAAGGACTGCGAAAATGTTGCTAAAGAGCTTGCCGAGCTAGGTGTACAAACCTTAGCCCAACCATGTGATGTAACCAAAAAGGAATCTATTGAAGAATTGGTTGCAAAAACTGTAGAGAAGTTCGGAAAAATTGATATTCTAGTCAACAATGCCGGTACGGCAGTAACTAAGCCAGCCCTGGAGCTGACTGAAGATGACTGGGATTGGGTTGTTAACACCAACATGAAATCAATCTTTTTACTCTCTCAAGCAGTAGGTAAACATATGGCTGAGCAGAAATCAGGAAAAGTAATAAATATTGCTTCTATGTTTGGCCTAGTAGGTGACAAAAACGTTCTACCTTACCTAGCCAGTAAGGGTGGGGTAGTACAGATGACCAGAGGATTAGCCTTAGAATGGACCAAGTACAACATTCAGGTTAATGCTGTGGCTCCTGGTTATGTTATAACCGCTATTAACGAGAAAGAATTCCAGGAAGAAAAGGTTTACAACTATATTACTGGCAAGACACCCATGCGGCGTATTGGTAAGGTTGAAGAGGTTGCTGGTATTGTTGTTTACCTGGCTTCTGAAGCCTCAAACTTTACGACTGGAGCAGTTTATACTGTAGACGGTGGCTGGACAGTACAATAATAAGCATTAGGT
>JAPXME010000144.1:0-4557 GCA_033809185.1 Clostridiaceae bacterium | reverse complement strand
CCTTAAGCCCGTGGATGCGTTTTTTTGTATACTTCCTTCATACGACCATGGGTAAGATGGGTATAAATCTGAGTAGTAGAAATATCTGAATGACCTAATAACTCTTGTACAGAACGCAGGTCGGCTCCATTTGCCAGTAGGTGGGTAGCAAAGGAGTGACGTAGAGTATGAGGCGTTATGGCACTATTCACTCCAGTATTTCTAGCCTGTTCCTTGATAATTTTCCAATAAGATTGCCTGCTTAGTCGTCCACCACGATTATTAAGAAAAAGAGCCCGCTCACTTACATCTTTTAAAAGAAAAGGTCTACTTTCCTTTAAATAAACCTTCAAAACCTCTACTGCAATTGCTCCTAGCGGAATTATCCGTTCTTTACTGCCCTTACCCAGACATCTGACAAAAGCTAAATCTAGATCTACTTGTCCTAGATTAAGATTAACTAATTCCGTAACCCTCATACCTGTAGCATATAGAACTTCCAAAACGGCCAGATTTCTTATTTCCAATGGTCCCATCTTCTCTGGCTTTTCCAACAAGGTCGCCGTATCTTCTTCTGTGAGAACCTTGGGTAATTTTTGTGGCAGTTTAGGAGTCTCTAGGTTAAGACTCGGGTCTTTTTCAATTACTCCATCTAAACACAAAAAACGAAAATATGACCTTAAGGAAGCAATCTCCCTGGCAATGGTGGCTGGAGACTGTCCTGCTTTTTTCAGGGAATAAAGATAAGAAGCCAAAGTATCCTTGGTAACCTCCTCCAGTTTCCCGATCTTCTTTTCTTCTAAATATTTATTCAACCGGCTGATATCACGCCGGTAAGCTTCCAAGGTATTTGCGGAAAGCCCTTTTTCAACTAACAAATATTCCAAAAATGATTGCAAATACTTGTCCACAAAAGATGCCTCCTTAGTGGAAATTCTCTTAAGTAATTTCCACCCAAGGAGCGCCTTTTCCTCTTTTACTTCAGATAGCCAAAAAAGATCATTCACTAGAGATCGTGCCGGGCTGTAGAAGCTGAATCGTCTCTGTAGTTGGCTGTCCTTGTACTTTAAGGGGCTGGGTTAAGACATCTTCCTGCAATTTTTTATCGGAAGGAGCTACAGCAGGATTGTCCAGAGGATTCAGGTACCAATTAATGCTCATGCCTAGGCTAACTAAAAAAACCGCCAAAACTAAAAAGAGGACCAGTTTTTTCTTCCAATTGCTAATTGTGATGACAACCATAGAGTCTCCCCTCCTTTTTAGTTATATATGAATCAAAAGTCAACCTTAGAATTATTAACAAAAAAAACTCATAAACCCAAGCTGTTTAGGTCATTCTAAGAGATAGAATAAATTTACGAGGTGAACCCTTTGGGTAAAAAAGAATGGACTTGCAAAACTCAAGAGAATAACCGCGGTTACTGGACTATCTTTCCTGAACTATGTAAGGGCTGTGGTCTCTGTATCGAAAAATGCCCCACCAAGGTAATATACTGGTCAGAAACGTTAGGATTTATGGGGACCCCGGCAGTAAAAATCCGGGAGGAAGGCTGTATTATGTGTGGTATCTGTGAAACAGTTTGTCCCGATACAGCAATCCGAGTAGAAAAAAAGGGTAAGGAAAACGATCCTCCTAATCGGGTAGTAAGCTGACGAAGTAACACGATACAGAGGATGGTGTTTCTGTGTTGCGGAGGCATTCAACTGTCTCCCTTTTTCTTTTGCAAGAATAACGAGAACTGGAGTACCTTTGACAAGCATAGCGAAAATGTCTTAATGAATAACGCTTAAAATTGATTAGTCCGGCACAGGACGTGCCGGACAGAAAGAACTGAGCCATGGAGGGCTAATTTCAACCGATAAGCAATTTCTTGCGGTATGAGTTAAGACATTTCTAGGCAAGGGATCGGTACTCGGTTCTTGTTATTCTTGCATACTTTAATCCTGACCATAATTGCCGGTAATAGGCACGTCAGACTTATAAAAACGTTCCTTTAACAATTTTATTGTTTTCTCCGGCACTGCAAACTCTCTAGCCATCTCGAAGTCGCCTTTTTGCCCTTTAAGAGCCGATATGAACTGATCATAGTCTATACCTACCTCATCACAGACAAAATGCATACTAGGCTCAATACTCCAAGGGGGACCCTTCGTCCCGTGGGCCAAATCAGTGGGCCCCATTTCATAGTGATATCTGCTGTCTTTACCCCTTAGAGTGGCAAACCTGGCTGACCCCATTTCCGTTGTGGTAAAAGTCTTACCCAGGTCCTCCTGGCCTTGTCCTTCCATCTCATTATCCTTCTTCACATCATGCTCATCATACAAATTTTTATCAGACAAAAAAAATCACCCCTTTAATACGCGACTATACAGTTAGTATGTCTAAAAGAGGTGATAATATCCAGAAGACACGGTGCAAAGACGCGGGCCGTTTTAATCCCTGTTTAAAATATATATTTATATTTATTTACTAAAATCCTTCACACTTAGGTTAATGTTATCTCCACTCAAATAGAACTTAGTCTCCTTAACTAATATTCCACTTAACAAGAGAAGGGAAATTAGGTTCGGTATAGCCATCAAACCATTGGCAATATCGGCAAAACTCCAGACAGCATCTAAGGAGAATACAGCACCAAAATAAACACTTACAACAAAAAGCAAACGATAAGGTAACACTATTTTTTTACCAAAGAGATATTCAGCCGACTTCTCTCCATAGTATGCCCAGCCTAGGATAGTTGAAAATACGAAGGTCAATAATCCCACAGTTAATACAATAGGCCCAATTCCAGATATGGTCTCAAAAGCTGTTTTTGTTAAAGCTGCACCCGTGATACCCTCTGTCCAGGCTCCTGTGTTAACAATTACTAATCCGGTCATCAAGCAAACAATTACCGTATCCCAAAAGGTCCCAGTGGAAGAAACTAGGGCTTGCCTAACAGGGTTCTTGGTTTGGGCGGCCGCTGCCACAATGGGAGCACTTCCTAAGCCAGATTCATTAGAAAATAAGCCACGAGCAATTCCAAAACGTATAGCTTCCCTGACCCCGGCACCTAAGAAACCTCCGATAGCTGCCTGTCCTGTAAAAGCACTCTTGAAAATTAATACAATGCTGTCAACAATAGTGGCCCGACTAATGATAAGAATGATGATACAACCGATAACATAGAAGATTGCCATAAAGGGTACTAAAGCCTCACATACTCTTGAAATGGCTTTAATACCTCCTAAGACTACAAAAGCAGTAAGAATAGTCAACACTATACCAGTAATTCTGGGATCAATATTAAAGGTTTCCGTCAACATAGTGGATATGGAATTAGCCTGAACCGTACTCCCGATACCGAAAGCTGCAATAGCCGTTAAAGCTGCAAATACTATGGCCAGCCATTTCATTTTCAGACCTTTTTCCAAAACATACATTGGTCCACCGGCCATTGAGCCATCAGGATTCTTAACCCTATACTTAACCGATAATAAGGATTCAGCATATTTGGTAGCGATACCAAAAACACCAGTCAGCCATATCCAAAGAACTGCCCCTGGACCACCGGCGGCCACGGCCGTTGCCACACCAACAATATTTCCTGTACCTATAGTAGCAGCTAGAGCTGTAGTTAATGCTCCAAACTGACTTACATCCCCTTCACCATCAGTATCCTTAGTTACAGATAGTTTGATACCCTTCCAGATATGTTTCTGAATGAATCCTAAACGTAAGGTTAAAAATACGTGGGTTCCAAACAATAAGATAAGTAATGGTGCACCCCAGACAAAATCTGCTACAGTTTTTAAAATCGCTGTCATCTAGTATCCTGCCTTTCAACTATAAATATTATGATGAAAATTACACACTTTGATATTCTAACCCATATTTTCATACTATTAAAGCATTATTATCTGTTAAATCAGTTCCTTCCTAATTAATGCAGTAACCTGATTAATAGAGGAGTCAGATAACCTTCAATTAACGCTGAGGCAATCATAATAACAGTTAAAATCAGAAAATAACCCAGATAGCTCAGAAAATATTGAGCTAAGGAATTACTCCTCCGGTTATCTCCACGAATCAAAAAAAGCGAACAATTAATAGCCAACACAGCAGCTATAAAATGAGTCGGTAAGGATAAAATATTAGGCGGCAAAATTGCTAAGAGCGCAATCAACCCACCCTGCCAGGCTTTTTGCCGGATTAAAAAAGTAACGGTAAAGCCTAACACAAATCCTCGAGTAAAAATTAGAGCCAATATTAAGGGTAAACCAATTACTGTAAGACCCAAAACTAATAGCTTCAGCAGATTATATAAGTTCTTGTTAAGTGCTTGTCGCATAGTAGGAGAAAAATCAACTGTATTCTCGAATCCAGACAAACCATTATTAACAAAATCGCCTAAGGCTGAATTCTGATAAGAATTAAGAGATTTGGCTCCGATAGATCCAAAAATAACCCCCATTAAAAAACAGAAGGCTATGAGAAGGTAGACCCACCAGTTTTTTTGAAAATGTTCATCTAATTTGTTTTTGAACTTGATCACTGTTTGCGCCTCCTCCATCTAAATAATGGTATGAGGCGCA
>JAPXME010000143.1:0-4577 GCA_033809185.1 Clostridiaceae bacterium | reverse complement strand
ATTTCGGTAAATTCAACCGGATGACCGGCTGACTTTTGTAAAAGTTTGTTGATTGTTCTAGTCTTTTCTAATAATGACTTCATCAAAATTACCCCACAATTCTTCAATATTTATACACAGCTATGCCGCTAATACATCTCTTATTGTATCAGAGGACGTGTTAGCGGTGCTCAATAATCATGATTATATTAGCTATAAAATATAGCGACTTAAATCTTCATCCTTAACAATATCCTGTAATTGTCTACGTACATAATTTTCATCAATAGTTATGTTTTTTTCAGCAACATCAGGGGCATTAAAAAGAATGTCTTCTAATAGTTTTTCTAAGATAGTATGCAGTCTTCTGGCTCCAATATTTTCTGTCCGGTCGTTTACAGTATACGCAATATCGGCAATTTCATCAATAGCATTTTCAGTAAATTCAATATTTATTTTTTCAATTCTTAATAATTCTGTATATTGTCTGATTAATGAGTTTCGTGGCTGAGTTAAGATTTTACAAAAATCCTCCTGGGACAAACTCTCTAATTCCACACGGATCGGAAAACGCCCTTGCAATTCAGGAATTAGATCAGAGGGTTTACTGGTGTGAAAAGCCCCAGCCGCTATGAATAACATATGATCAGTTTTGACCGGACCATACTTTGTCATCACTGTGGAACCTTCTACAATAGGCAAGATATCCCGTTGCACACCACCTCGTGAGACATCTGCACCCGTGGTATTCTCTTGGCTGGCGATCTTATCGATCTCATCCAAAAATATTATGCCGTTTTCCTCAGCACACTTGATCGCTTCCGACGTAACCTCATCCATGTCTATTAATTTCTGAGCTTCCGATTGGGTTAAGATTTTACGGGCTTGGTGGACGGTAACCATTTTCTTCTTTTTTGTTTTCGGCATTATATTTTCAAAAAGGTCTTGGAAATTCAAGCCTAAGTCTTCCATGTTGCTACCCGTAAAAATGTTAAGATGAGGCGAAGCATTATCCTCTACTTCAATTTCCACATATTCCTCATCCAAAGCCCCACTCTTAAGCTTCTCTTCCATACTTAGGTACTTTTCCTGCCATTCTTGCTCCTGGGAGAGTTCCTGGGCTTCCGGCTCCTCCGGCTGAACATTACCAAATATTACATCAAAAGGTGTTCTAGAGGATTTTGAGGCTGATTTTCGAGGGACTAATAAATTCAAGATAGCTTTATCAGCTAACAAAACCGCCTTTTCTTCTACGACTCTGATTTTCTCTTCTTTTACCATCCTAACTGCAACTTCTATCAGATCCCTGACCATAGATTCTACATCCCTGCCAACATAACCAACTTCAGTGAATTTGGTAGCCTCCACCTTCACAAAAGGAGCATTAACTAAACGTGCCAGTCTTCTGGCAATCTCTGTCTTACCTACACCTGTAGGTCCAATCATCAAAATGTTTTTGGGGATTACTTCCTCCCGTAATTCTTCAGTCAAACAACTGCGGCGATAACGATTCCGTAAGGCAATAGCAACACATTTTTTGGCTTGCTGTTGTCCGACAATATATTTATCAAGTTCCGTTACGATTTCACGGGGTGTTGGATTATGATTCATCATTCTTCACCTTCTCTATACTTCTTCCACAATTATATTGTCATTAGTGTAGACGCAAATGGAAGCGGCTATCTCCATAGCTTCTCTAGCAATCTCTCCGGCACTAAGATTAGTCTTTTTTAATAAGGCCCTAGCAGCGGCTAGAGCATAGGAACCACCTGAGCCTATGGCAGCAATACCATCATCTGGTTCGATAACCTCTCCGGTTCCAGAAACAATCAACAAGTTATGCTGATCGGCTACAATAAGCATTGCCTCCAAATTACGCAAGTTCCGGTCAGTACGCCAGCTTTTGGCCAGTTCCACGGCAGCTCTAGGCAAGTTACCACGATGTTCTTCTAATTTCTTTTCAAATTTCTCAAAAAGGGTAAAAGCATCGGCCACCGAACCAGCAAATCCTGCTACTACCTGTTCATTATAAAGACGTCTTACTTTACGAGCTCCCATTTTCATGATGATATTCTGCCCAAAAGTTACTTGTCCGTCTCCAGCCAAAGCCACTTTTCCGTCCCTTTTCACTCCGATAATTGTTGTTCCTTTTAACAACTCCATTTCTTCCTAACCTCCTTACTCAGTTTCTTCATTCCTCTTGCTCCGAGGATGAGCCCGATGATATACCTTTCGTAATTGTTGCCGTGAAACATGGGTATAAATCTGGGTTGAAGAAATCTTTTTATGTCCTAAGAGCTCTTGTACCGTTCGTAAATCAGCCCCGTTATCCAAGAGATGAGAAGCAAAGCTATGTCTAAAACCGTGGGGGCTTACTGTTTCCCTCGTATTCGCCTGCCGACAGTATTTGTTGACAATAGTGCGTATAGAGCGGTCACTCAAACGGCCGCCCTTTTGATTAAGAAATAAAGCCTTATTTTCATCCTTAGCCCATTTAGGTCTGGCCTCATTAAGGTATTGTCTGATAGCTTGGATTGCGTATTTTCCGATGGGTACAATCCTCTCCCGGCCGCCTTTTCCAAAAACTCGCACGTAGCCATAGGATAAATCTACATTATTCAGATCGAGTTGCATCATTTCACTTACCCGGATTCCTGCCCCATATAGCAACTCTAAAATGGCCCTATCTCTTAAGCCTGTCTCAGAGTAAAGCTCTGGCTGTTCCAGCACCCTGGCCATCTCTTCTTGCTCCAGATATTGCGGCAACTTTTTAGGGATTTTAGGAGTAGCTACCTGCAGAACAGGATTATGATCCAAATAGCCTTTCTTCACCAGATAACGAAAAAAACTACGCAAAGCCGCTAACCTACGGGCTGCCGTGGTTTTGCTTAAACCTCGCTGGTTTAAATGGGCTAAGTATTTGCGTACCAAGAGATGATCGATACTTTCCAGTTGGTACTTTGTCAGATCTACCTGCTGTTCTGTCTCCAAAAAGGCATAGAAATCTTGCCAATCACTGTTATAGGAATGAATAGTTTTCTCCGAAAGATTTTTTTCACTTTCAAGATAGATAAAGAAACTATCCACCATAGATGTTAAGAGCATCCTTCTCACTTCCTGATAGTCAGAGCCTAATGTGCCACTGCTCAATAGCCTCTAAGGCCCTCTGGGCTATTTTACGATTTTTTTCTTTTTTATCCCGAATCTTCTCAGGCCAAGGAGGAATAATACCAAAATTAATATTCATCGGCTGAAAATTATCTGAATCTGTTGAGCTAATATAGTTTAGCAAAGAACCTATAGCTGTTTCAGTTGGTGGAACAATAGCTTCCTGACCTTCTGCTAATCTGGCTCCATTTATCCCGGCAATCAGCCCTGAAGCCGCAGACTCAACATAACCCTCCACCCCGGAAATCTGACCAGCAATCAATAGCTGGGGCATTTTTTTCAATTGGGTAGTTGCTTTTAGAAGACGGGGAGCATTAAGAAAGGTGTTGCGATGCATCGTTCCGTAACGAACAAATTCAGCCTTTTCCAGTCCAGGAATCATCCGGAAAACCCGGCGCTGTTCCCCCCATTTCAAATTAGTTTGGAAGCCTACCATATTAAATAAAGTGCCGACGGCATTATCCCTGCGCAATTGAATTACAGCATGAGCTAACTCACCCGTGCTAGGATTTTTTAAACCCACCGGCTTTAAAGGACCAAAAAGCAAAGTCTTGGGACCGCGACTAGCCATTACTTCTATGGGCATACAGCCTTCAAAAAATATCTTCTTTTCAAAGTCTTTTAAAGGATGAATCTCTGCTGTGATCAAAGCATGATAAAAACGATCATATTCTTCTTGATTTAAAGGACAGTTCAAATAATCTTTCTCACCTTTATCGTAACGAGATGCCCAGTAGACCTTTTCGTAATCAATGGTCTCCCCATCGATAATAGGGGCGGCAGCATCATAAAAATACAGAAAATCTTCTCCAGTAAGTCGTCCTAACTCCTCTGATAAAGCCTCACTGGTCAAGGGGCCTGTAGCTAAGACAGTGATACCCTCCTGAGGCACTCCGACTACTTCCTCATTAATAATCTCTATTAAAGGATGGCTGGCCACCCGTTCAGTCACCTCGCGGGAAAAACCCTCCCGATCTACAGCTAAGGCTCCCCCGGCAGGTATACGATTATTATCAGCGCAGGACATAATTAGTGAATCTAGGCGCCGCATCTCTTCCTTTAATAAGCCCACAGCATTTTCCAAGGAATCCGCCCGGAAAGAATTACTACACACTAACTCAGCAAAAGAGGCACTCTGATGAGCTGGAGTCATTTTCTGCGGTCTCATTTCGTAAAGAGAAACCCTGATCCCTCTTTGGGCAATTTGCCAGGCAGCCTCACAACCTGCCAGACCTGCTCCTAATACTTTTACTTGGGTCAAATCCCTAACCTCCCGGTTGTATATGACCATTAGGTCTTAATTTTCATTTACCGCTGCAACAATTTCTTTACTATAACCACAATCATTATTAGAACAAACTAATCTATCATTCTTAGCCCGGGCTCTTTTTATCACCATATACCCTTGACATTCAGGGCATTTTTCCTTG
>JAPXME010000142.1:0-4618 GCA_033809185.1 Clostridiaceae bacterium | reverse complement strand
ACAAGCTTAGGGCCATCTCTGCAGCACCAATCACACCTGCTTTGTCTCCTAGCTGAGCCTGGACAATTTTTACCTCTTTGTTCAAGGACATCGCCCTTTGTTCAACTACTTTCCTTACCGGTTTAAGCAACAATTCACCCCAGCCATTGCTAAGCCCTCCACCGAGGATAAATAACTCCGGATTAAGGATATTAGACAGATTGGCCAAAGCCAGACCGAGGTAATCAGCAGTTTCCTGGATCAGATTTAAGGCTGTCTGATCGTCTGCTTGAGCAGCTTTATAGACAGTAACCGCTGATATCTCTTGGATTTTTCCACCAACAGCTTGGTAGATTTGACTTGTACTATCCCGGCTAGCTGCCTGTCTTGCCCTATGAGCAATCCCACCACCGGAAACATACATTTCTAAGCAACCTCTATTTCCACAGGAACATAAGAGGCCGTCTCTTACCACCGTTAAGTGTCCAATTTCCCCAGCACTGCCCTGATAACCCCGCCACATTTTACCGGCCAAAAAAATTCCTGAGCCTACTCCTGTACCTAAGGTCAGACAGACTAAGTCCTGGTAATTCCGCCCGGCACCCTGGATTTTCTCTCCCCAGGCTGCCATACGAGCATCATTTTCACAATATACGGGTAACTGTAAGAGATCTTCCAGCAACTCTCCCACAGGAACATCTCTCCAGCCTTTTAGATTAGGTAAGGTTATAGCCACACCCTTATTGCTATCAATAACCCCAGGTAAACCTATTCCTAGGCCCTGCACTTGGCTATTAGTAACACCTGCTTCTTTAATTACCAAACGAACTAAAGCCGTAATTTGAGCAATTACTCCGTCAGGCCCCTCTTGGGATTTAGTCAGCTCCCTTGAATAAGAGCAAACCTGCCCCATTTCATTAACTAGGACGGCTCGCACATTTGTTCCGCCTAGATCAACCCCAACTGCATATTTGGGCATACATCTCACTCCATTTCGTGCCATCTTTCGCTAGTTCCTCACACAACAATACTATTTCGCCCAACCTGCCTGGTGTTTCCTCCTCCTTTTATCTAGACTTGGCACCTCTAGCTTTAGCTCGGACATATATTAGACTAGTACATTGTTATTGCTAAATGAGGTGAACCAAATGTCTAAAAAACATGCTAATTTAACAGTCTCAGCTAACTTGCGTGGAGGTCCATTAGCCCCGGGGCTAACCGGAACAGTCCTCTTTAAAAGTGTACCCGGCGGTACGCAAGTAGTAGCTGAGGTTAGGGGCTTGCCGGCTTACCAACCGGCTCAAGGCGACCGACCACCCATCGGTCCCCATGGTTTCCACATTCATCAAAACGGTGATTGCTGTGTAGGAGACCCTTACGATCCCTTCCAAGCCGCCGGCGGACATTGGAATCCTGACAACCAACCTCACGGTAATCATGCCGGCGACTTTCCTGTACTCTTCTCCAACGACGGTTACGCAATTATGGCCTTTTTTACTAATCGTTTCAACCCACAGGACGTTATCGGGAAATCCATAATAATCCATCAAAACCCTGATGATTATCGTTCACAGCCTGCAGGTAACGCCGGCAAAAGATTGGCCTGTGGGGTTATTCAGGGTACTTTAAGTTGATTCCTATTCACTCTATTAATATGCCGGGAATGAACTGCCTAAGAGGTTGATCCCTTCAGCCTGATAGACTAACTTCTCCCTAAAGCCTTGTTTCTCTGCTTCATAAGCATATTCCTTAGCTATTATCCCAGCCCCGGTATTAATCAGTACAAATACCTTTGGTTGTTCTTCCAGATCGGTAAAAGCAGAAAAATAAACACTACCTAATTGCACATATTCATTAAGTAAGGGATAATAGTTCTCCCCACTTTTGATTAAAAGGAGCCAATTTTGACCGTCATCCCACATAAGCTCCCCATTGTTATCTCGTTCTGCAGCAGTATAAAGGGCAATAACGTCCTCTTGTCCGTCCAGATCAAGATCCAAGCTGGAATGCGCTAATTCTGTCCAAGATCCACCTTCCTTCGGATTCTTGCTGGTAGCCAGGACATAATTATTCTCGATAGGTTTATTGCAACCAGCAGCTAAAAGCGCCAAGATAAGACCCATATACAATAATTTACGAAAGACTGACATAACATATCCCCCCATTAACCTCTACCAATTTTATCTATTAAGATAATTAACTACCAGATTATATAGACATCCATATTAGATAATAGTTCCCAAATAGCTTAAAAGTGTTGGTAGTACTGTCCTTTTTGCCCTCTTGACCAACTCCCTGGCCACAAGAAGGGTAGAGCAACGAGAAAGAAGAATATTAAGGCTACCCCTTCTAGAGATAGGATATACCAGGGCCACGGCCCTAAATAATCCAAAATTGAAGGATTAGCTGGCTTGGAGCAAAGAAAAAGATA
Organism: Clostridiaceae bacterium; assembly: GCA_033809185.1. Taxonomy (GTDB): domain Bacteria; phylum Bacillota; class Peptococcia; order DRI-13; family JAPXME01; genus JAPXME01. The sequence goes on along the minus strand of JAPXME010000142.1, from coordinate 2,208 downwards.
GTTGCTGCCTGTTAACCAATTAAATACAGCTATCAAAAGGGCATACAGGTTCGTGATTCCAAAGGCCTTCATTAAAGCTTTAAAATCAGGGGAGAATCCTTCTACAAAAGTCATCCATAGACAAGCACAAATAATTAAGCCATGGGCCGTGAAAAATTGTAGATAGATAAAATGGGGAAAGCCATAATATAGCTCAGGTGTAAGCAAGGCCTGGCTTGCTCCGGCTAAGCCCCAAAAATACACTAATTCATAGAGTCCTTTACTCTTTGTCAGTAACATAATTGAGGTCAAAATCAAGGTTATACTGCATAGTTCTAAGGGTAAAGAATTCTGCAGGGTCCAATTACTATAGAAAAAGATCCAACAATTCATCAGTAGTTCTAGCAGAATTAAAAGCATAGCTATGATTATGCGGATCCATTGCGCCATTTTCAAAGTCTTCTTTTGCCTGTAATGAAAAATAAGCAGATTCAGCATTACAATAAAGGCAAGAGTTATTAGGTGCTCCGCTGAAAACAAGCTAAAGTGTAGTTCAGAATTTAAGGAAAGATACCGTTCCATTTATTCACCTTCACTAAGCATAGTTTCCCTAAATTATATCATCGGCTTAGCAAATATATCCGTGAAAATCGGTGTTATAGTCTTTAAACATCGAGCGGCCATAGGTTTTTTCCTATTGAATCCTGGAAACCCTGATGCTTCAAAATAATAAAGCAGGCCAGCTAGGCCTGCTTATTGTTATGTTATTAATATTTTCTTAAAGAGCGACTGTTTCCTAGAGCTTAAAGGCTACGGAAGCAACGGCAAAGCCAACACCAGAACCGGTTATGATAACAATATCACCTGGTTTAACAGTTCCTTTCTTCCTAGCAATATCTAGTGCCATTAATACACAAGCTGAGCCAGTATATCCATATTCACCCATAATATAAGTTGCTTTTTCCTTCGGCACACCGATGGTCTCCAATACTTGTTCAATAACTGATTTGTTGATCTGGGTGAAAATAAAGTGGTCCACATCCTTAGCAGTCTTGCCTATTTTATTCATTACTTTCTCTACCAGAGGTGGCCATAATTCCAGATTTCTATTACCAGGCAAGGGTTTTAGAGTAGTCAGCAGGTGTTCCTTATTTAATACTCTCTCAACTGTCATAGGCTTTTTGGTACCACCGGCATAGATACCTACGAAATCATATTGAGTACCATCAGCAATCAATTGAGAGGCTAGGAAACCACGATCCTCTTCGGTAGCACTTAAGATAACGGCACCTGCCCCATCAGCATAAATTGGTCTCTGGGCAGCATCATCTTTTTCAATATATTTAGTCATGGCGTATACACCAATAACCATAATATTCTTATAGCCGCCACGCATAATCATGGAAGATGCCACATCCAAAGCTGTAGCTGAACCAGCGCATGAAGAGTTAATATCAAAGACACCAGCGTTTTTCGCCCCTATTCTACCTTGGATAACGGCAGCAGTTGAAGGGCTTAAGTATTCAGGAGTATCTGTAGCCACGATGATTAAGTCCAGATCCAACGGCTGCATATTAGCATCTTCTAAAGCTTTTAGAGCTGCTCCTTCGCCTAAGTCTGCCGAACTTTCATCATCACTACATATGTATCTAGCTTTAATGCCTACCCTCGTAGCAATACTTTCTTTGATAGGCTGTCCCAGTTCCTTTTCTAGCTGCTCATTAGTCAAGTGAATTGAAGGTGAGAAACTTCCTGTGCCTACAATTTTTGCGTTTATCATGCTTTCACTCCTACCCTTTTACTATTTTTATATGATATTATCATACAATTTTGAATCGCCAAAATCAAGAAAATATTCCATAAACGTTTCAATTCTGGTAATAAAAATCAATCCGTTTAGCTCACCATATCGGGAGCTAAACGGTATTCTTATTTATTAAGCTTATCCGGCCTTAGTAGATCTTATTGAAACTAACAAAAGCAACTTAGTTAGCAGGACCCCATTTAATAACGTTTGCAGCCCAGCAGTAGCCGATTCCGGCAGCAATCATGGCGATTACAGTACCGTCTTTAATCTTACCTTGCTCTAAAGCTAAGTGCAGAGAGAGAATCTGGTCAATCTGACCCATATGACCGTAATCCTTGAGGTAGACAGATTGTTCCTCAGTTAAGCCTAGATCCTTAAGCATCGCTTTATGCTGGGAATATTTGAAGTGGAGAACAGCCAGA
>JAPXME010000141.1:0-4659 GCA_033809185.1 Clostridiaceae bacterium | reverse complement strand
TTTATCTCATAGAAGGCACATTTCACAGGTATAAATACCTTAACCGAATAATTTAAATCGATTACAGGCGATTTTGAGAAGAGGTAAGTGGAGAACACTTACCTCTTTAATTTTTTAATTATTATTTTCCTCGGACAGGTATAAAATGAGTTATAATTGCATATACTATGAATTTAAGGAAAAAGGAGAGGGGTTATGTTTTGGCCTTGGAGTAAAATGAATCAGACTGTAAAGAAACTCCGCAAGGATCAAGGTTTTACAGCCAAAGAACTAGCTGAGATGGCGAAAATTGATACTAGTAAAATATTAAAAATTGAAGAACTGAAATTAAAAGATGTTCCGGAGCCCTTAAGAACAAAAATAAAACCCTATGTCACTGGAGAATATACAGATAAAATCCCTTGGATATAGTTTGGTAATAAAAAAGTACTGTAATCAAAATATCCAGGTTAACATAATGTCCATTATCGGAAGTGATATAAAATTTAGAAGGCCCTGTTTTTTCCAGGACCTTCTTCTTATCTTTTTTTTTCTTAATTTGTGAATATCAATATTGTCTTTAGCTGAGTATCTTTTTATTGTTTGATCATGATAAAATTTTTAGCGGTATTTTTTACTTTTTTCTTCATCAGTGATAATATCCAGAATCTTTATGGCGCGGTAATCTGCTTCATCAAGACAGTTGCAACAATTATCACAGATCTTTTGCGAGTCTAGATCGCAGTATTTGCATTCTTGACATTCGTTACAGAGTTCATTTTCGTCCAGGATACAAAATTTATTATTCATAGGACTTATAACCACCAATCAGTTTATTTCACTTATCTGTATTACTTCTCCATAATATTATTTTTCGGTGATTTAAGTCAAGGCTTATCTGTTAACTGTAAATCGGCAACTCTATAATTTGTCCTGGTTGAATCGTAAAGCTGTCTAGATTATTGTATTCCTTGATTAAATAGATATATTTACGGATATCCATTTTATTATTGCAGTCATATGTGGCCGCTAATTTCCATAATGAATCTCCTGCTTCTACTTGAACAGTAATTACTTTTATAGGTTCACCAGCTACAACCGTTCGATTAGGCCATATTACACTAAGAAAGGCTGCCATACAAAGTACACCTACAACTAGCCGCATCAGAATTCTTCTTCTTTTCCTTAGCATTCTTCGTCTTTCTCTCATCCTGATCACACCCCAAACATACGTTCTGATAATAATATATTAGAACATATGTTTGCTGTCAATAGTTATTTGAAAATATTTCATAAAAATTCGAACAGATGTTTGCAAATGTCTAAAGCTATGCTATAATTTACATAATCAGGACAAAATCTAATGGAGGTGCTTTCTATGTCCTCTGAACTAACAGAACGGCAACAAAGTATTCTTGATTTTATAAAGAAGGAAATTATCACTAAGGGCTACCCTCCTGCTGTACGTGAAATCGGAGAGGCCGTTGGTTTGAGTTCCAGCTCGACCGTCCATAGTCATTTGAATCAACTGGAGCTTAAAGGCTACATTAGACGAGATCCTACTAAGCCCCGGGCGATTGAGATTATCGACGATAGCTTTTACCCAACAAAGGAAATGGTCAATATTCCTATAATTGGCCGGGTTACAGCAGGACAACCAATTCTGGCTGTGGAGAATTATGAAGACTCCTTCCCCCTCCCCCTGGATTTCGTCCGTTCAGAAAACACCTTTATGCTTACAATCAAGGGCGACAGTATGCAAAACGCCGGAATTATGGATGGAGATCTCGTTATTGTCAAACAAACCAATACAGCCTATAATGGGGAAATTGTAGTTGCCCTAATTGAGGATGAGGCTACGGTTAAGAGATTTTTTAAAGAGGATGGCTATATCCGTCTACAACCAGAAAACGATAATTTCGAACCAATAATAACTCGTGATGTTAGCATTCTCGGCAAAGTAATCGGTTTAGTTCGCAGGTATTAACAAAATGATTAAATTATAAATAAGTATTATGAATTAGTAGATACTTAAAAAGCCTCTGAGGCAGATAATTTGCCCCCAGAGGCTTTAATTATTAATTATGAAAATAACAAGGTTCCTGGGTACCCATCAGCAATCTTCGATTGTGTTGATGGGTGGGGTTCTTATTCTAGTCAATTACTTTTAATCAATTATATGAAAAGGTATTCCTTCCCCGTTCATGGTGTCTTTCTAAAGCCAGTTCTATTAAACGCACAACCAAATCCTGCATAGCTACACCTGAGTGTTCCCAGAGCTTAGGATACATACTGATATTAGTAAAACCGGGCATCGTATTTATCTCATTAATTAAGATTTCCTGGGTATCCTTAGTCAGGAAGAAATCGACCCGGGCTAAACCGCTACAATCTAGACATTTATAGGCTTGAACTGCAATTTTACGTATTAAATCCATCTGTTCGGCAGAGATTGGAGCCGGAATAATTAAACCAGAACGGTCATCCAGGTATTTTGCTTGATAATCATAAAAATCATTACTAGGAATTATCTCACCGGCAATTGATACCTCAGGCTCATCGTTGCCTAAAACAGAAACCTCAATTTCCCGAGCCTGGACCCCTTGTTCCACAATAATTTTTTGGTCGTATTTTGCAGCCATTTGTAAAGCTTTCAGGACCTCTACTCTTCTTGTAGCTTTAGAAACACCAACACTGGAACCCATATTGGCAGGCTTAATAAAACAAGGATAACCAAGATCCTCTTCTATCTTTAGGATTACCTGATCGGGATTAAGTTCCACCTCTTGTCGTGAAACGGCAATAAAATCCACTTGAGGTAAGCCCTCTTGGGCAAAAAGTTTCTTCATTATAACCTTATCCATGCCTGTAGCGGAAGCCAATACCCCTGCCCCTACATAAGCAATATCAGCCATCTCAAAGAGGCCCTGGATTGTACCGTCTTCCCCAAAGGTACCGTGAAGAACCGGGAAAAAAACCTTAGCCTCCCACAGTAATTCTAGATCCGGCAAGCTGTAAATCTTCCCTTTGCTGTCTGGATTGGGAAGGATAGTCACCTTTCTATCCAGATATTTTTCCGGGGTAAAATCCTTTATGCCCTCAATAGGTATAGGTCCATACCATTCTCCAGTCTTAGATATACCAATTGAAAACAGATTATATGTAGAACTTAAAGCCTTGGCTACAGAATAAGCAGAGTTTCGGGAGACCTCATGTTCACCGGAACGTCCGCCAAAAAGCAGTGCTACCTGGGTTTTAGGCACGGAAACCACACCTTTCATTCATTCTAATACATGATAAACTTTCATAACTATTCATATTTCATATTGTAGGATTAATACTTCTTTATTGTATTGCAAAAATCCCAAAAATAGCAAGAATAATTATATCTACGAATCAGCTATCGAGCTTTACAATTTCATCAGCAGCTAAGGCAATACCAATCTTCACATGAGCCAAGGATAAACCTCCTTGGAGATATATATTATAAGGTGGGCGCAAGGGTCCGTCACTACTTAATTCAATTGACGAGCCTTGAATGAAGGTGCCACCGGCCATAATTACTTCATCCCTATAGCCAGGTAAGAGATCTGGCACAGGAGTAACATGAGCGTCGAGCGGACAGGCTTTTTGTATACCCTGGCAAAAAGCGATCATTTTTTCTTTATTGCCTAGCCTGATAGCCTGAATGATATCAGTCCTCTCTTCTTCTGCTGTTGGCAAGACAGGATAACCTAGCAATTCAAATAACTTTGCGGCTAGCACAGCCCCTTTTTGAGCTTCAGCCACAATATTTGGCGCTAAGAAAAAGCCTTGGTAAGCCGGTAGATTAAAATTAAGGCTGGCTCCTACGCCAAGGCCAATACCAGGTGCAGCTAAGCGGTTAGCTGCCCTTTCTATATACTCCTCTTTCCCGGCTAGATACCCTCCTGTTAAGGCCAATCCACCGCCAGGATTCTTAATAAGTGACCCAGCCATTAAGTCTGCGCCTACTTCGAGAGGTTCTTGAGTTTCTACAAATTCTCCATAACAGTTATCAACCATACAAATTATTTGCGGATCTTTATCTTTAACAGCCTTAATAGCTTGCTCTAATTGTTTCGTAGTAAAGGATGGTTGCCAAGCATAACCTTTAGAACGTTGGAAAAACACCATCTTCGTCTTACTTGTTATTGCCTTAAGTAGGGCCGGTATATCAATTTGCTGTTCTAAAAGAGGAATCTCCCGATAAGCTACACCTAAACTTACACAAGAACCCTTTTCCTGATGATAGCCGATTACTTTCTGCATTGTATCATAGGGGGCTCCTGTAGCTAATATTAACTCATCACCTGGCTCTAAGTTGCCTAGCAATGCCACAGCTAAAGCATGAGTACCAGAAACAATCTGCGCCCTGACAATGGCCTTTTCCGCCTTAAAAGTCGTAGCATAAACATCTTCTAAAGTATCACGACCGCAGTCTCCGTAACCGTAACCAGTAGAACCATGCAGATGAAAGTCACTAACCCCGTTCTCTTGAAAAGCTCGTAATACTTTAAGTTGATTAAACTCAGCCTTGGCATTGATGGCCCGAAATACAGGATCACAAGCAGAACTAGCTTCCTGTAATAATTCTATAACCTTATTGCTTATCTGATATTCCTGTTGTAATTGACTAAAAAAAGACGTCATGGTTTACTC
>JAPXME010000140.1:0-4664 GCA_033809185.1 Clostridiaceae bacterium | reverse complement strand
TGACATGACCTTATCTCTCTGCGATTTACAGCAAAGCCAGTTCCAAGGCTTCGGCAATAGTTTTAACCTCTAGTAACTCTATGCCCTCTATTTTTTCTCCCTCAAAACTGTTTTTAGGAATAAGACAATGATTAAAGCCTAATTTCTTGGCCTCCAATATCCTTTTTTGCACATAAGGTACCCTTCTCACTTCTCCAGTTAACCCTATTTCACCAACAACGACCAGATTGGGTGCACAAGACCTGCCTTTTAGGCTTGAAGCCAAGGAGATTGCTATCCCTAAATCCATTGCCGGTTCTTGAATCTTAATTCCTCCGGCAATATTAACATAGGCATCCTGGTTACTCATCCGTAGTCCTACACGCTTTTCTAAAACCGCCATTATTAGATTTACCCTATTAAAATCTGTACCAGCTGTCATTCGCCGTGGTTGTCCAAAGTTACTGGTAGATACTAAAGCCTGAATCTCAATTAACAGCGGACGTGTTCCTTCCATACAAGCTGCTACTACTGAACCAGGTGCGGCTTCAGGTCTTTCAGCCAAAAATGCCTGGGAAGGATTACTCACCTCGACCATACCCTCAGATCCCATTTCAAAAACGCCCATTTCAAAGGTGGAACCAAAACGGTTTTTCATCGAGCGCAATATCCTGTATTGGTAGTGGCGTTCGCCTTCAAAGTATAAAACAGTATCAACCATATGTTCCAAGACTCTTGGACCAGCAATACTGCCGTCTTTCGTGACGTGACCTACAATAATAATCGGTATATTATACTCTTTAGCCAGATTCATTAACTTGCCTGTACATTCTCTTACCTGGGACACACTACCAGGGGCAGATTCCACAGCACCGCTTGCCATAGTTTGAATCGAGTCTACAATCACCAATGAGGGGCAGCTCTCAATAATCTCTTCTTCTATTATCTCCATATCCGTCTCTGCCCAGATAAGAATATCCTTACCAGCGGCAATACGCTCTGCCCTGAGCTTTATTTGCTGGGCCGACTCCTCCCCAGTAATATATAACACCTTTTCCAACTTACGAGCAGCCAGAGAGGCCGCCTGCAGTAGTAAAGTGGACTTGCCAATCCCCGGATCGCCGGCTAACAGTACTAAGGTTCCTGGCACTAGTCCTCCTCCTAGAACCCGGTTTAATTCAGCCAAACCCAAATCTAGCCGTTCCAAAGCCAGAGGCTCTACTTCCGCTAGGGAACTAGGCCGTGTCATCTTCGATTCAGAGCTACGAATATTAGTTTTTCTCGGTCTTTCAATTTCCTCGACCAAGCTATTCCACGTACTACAATCTGGGCAACGCCCCATCCAGCGTAGAGCCTCAAACCCGCACTGCTGACAAACATATTTAGACTTTTGCTTTGCCATAATTTCTCCTCATCTATCTATAAACCTATTCTATTAGCACCTTGTATTATTGTTCGCTAAAAAATAATGCTTCCCTGCTTAACAGAAGAAAAGGCAATGCCCATAAAAAAGCACTGCCTTTTCTTCTGTTACATACTTGCTTTTATGCATTTTCTGCTACTGTTAGGTTGGTTACTACAATCTCATCATTTTGAGCATCCACAAGTACCTTTTCGCCTTTGGCAAATGTGTTCTTCAGCATCTCTTCTGAGAGTAGATCCTCAATTTCGCTTTGGATAGCACGACGTAAAGGTCTGGCTCCATAAGTAGGATTATAACCCTTCTTAATAATTAGCTCTTTGGCCGCATCACTTACTTCAAGAGTTACGTCCTGCTCAGCCATTCTCTCCACAAGACCATTAACCATTAGGGTTACTATCCCTTTTAGGTGAGCTTCGTTCAGAGGATGGAAGACAATAATATCATCTAGTCGGTTAATAAATTCCGGACGGAAGGTTTTCTTGACAGCTTCCATGATTCTAGTCCGTAGCTTTTCGTATTCATCCTGCTCAGTATTCTTAGTTACAAAGCCTACTGTAGCCTCTTGTTTAACTGTACTAGCCCCCACATTGGAGGTCATGATAATTACTGAGTTACGGAAGTTAACAGTCCGCCCTTTGGAGTCAGTTAACCTACCATCATCTAGCACCTGCAATAGGGCATTGAAGACATCAGGATGGGCTTTTTCAATCTCATCCAACAAGATTACGGAGTAAGGTTTCCGCCTTACAGCTTCGGTGAGCTGACCACCCTCATCATGACCTACATAACCGGGAGGAGCTCCAATTAACCTTGACACTGTATGTTTTTCCATGTATTCAGACATATCTAAACGGATTATAGCATCATCGTCACCAAACATTACTTCGGCCAAGGCCTTAGCCAATTCAGTTTTTCCAACGCCTGTAGGCCCAGAGAAAATGAATGAACCAATTGGCCGCTTAGGATCCTTTAATCCTGCCCTAGCCCGTCTTATGGCCTTAGAAATGGTTTTGATAGCTTCGTCCTGACCGATTACTCTTTTGTGGAGAATTTCCTCCATATTTAACAGCCGTTCGGACTCTTCTTCTGTCAATTGACGGACAGGCACTCCCGTCCAGCTAGATACTATTTGAGCAATATCTTCCTCGGTGACTAATTGGGTATCATGAACCTGCTGATTCTCCCAATCACCCCGTAAGTCAGCTAATTCCTTTTTTATCTCCAACTCCTTGTCACGCAATTGGGCTGCTTTTTCATATTCCTGAGCCACAATTGCCGCCTCTTTTTCCTTAACTAAATTATTAATTTCCTCTTCCAGTCTTTTGACATCTGGCGGACAAGTATAGGACTTCAAACGCACCTTCGAAGCCGCTTCATCAATAAGATCAATAGCTTTATCCGGTAAAAACCGATCTGTTATATATCTAGCCGATAATTCAACAGCAGCCTTAACGGCTTCATCTGTAATTTTAACTCTATGGTGAGCCTCATATAAATCTCTGATACCACTGATTATTGACAGAGCTTCTTCTACTGAGGGCTCTTCGACCATAATAGGCTGGAATCTTCTTTCCAACGCCGGATCCTTTTCCACATATTTGCGGTATTCATCTAATGTTGTGGCACCAATAGCCTGTAGCTCACCCCTAGACAAGGCAGGCTTTAAAATATTGGAGGCATCAATTGCACCTTCAGCCGCTCCTGCCCCGATTAGAGTATGCATTTCATCAATAAATAAAATAATATTTCCGGCTGTCTTGATTTCTTCCATCACCTTCTTCAGCCGTTCTTCAAAATCACCCCTGTATTTAGAGCCGGCTACTAAAGAAGGCATATCTAAAGAAATTACCCTTTTATCCTTAATTAATTCCGGAACCTGACCCTTAATAATTCTCTGGGCTAGCCCCTCAGCAATAGCTGTTTTCCCCACACCCGGTTCTCCAATTAATACCGGGTTGTTCTTAGTTCTTCTGGTTAAAACCTGAATTACCCGTTCAATTTCTTTATCCCGGCCAATAACAGGATCGATCTTACCTTCCTCAGCCAATACCGTAAGATCCCGGCCATATTCATTTAGACTAGGGGTTTGTTCCTCACTAACACTGTGCTTTTTCCCCTGCATATTATTGAAAATTTGGCCTTGCCCTCCACCTAACAAGGTAATGACCTGCTTACGAATTGCTTCCGCAGTTACATCAAGATTCATCAATACTTGGGCTGCAACCCCTTCTCCTTCCCTAATCAGGCCTAGCAGGAGGTGTTCCGTACCCACATAGTTTACGCCCCATCTTAAGGCTTCATCGTTAGCCAGAGCTACTACCTTTTTCGCTCGCGGGGTTAGTTCTAATTTTTTTCCTGTATATCCTCCTGGAGCTACCAAATCTGTGACAGCTTTACGGACTGAAGACAAATCCAGTCCTAGGTTTGTTAAAGCCTTCGCTCCGATACTTTCTTCCTCTCGCAATAAACCTAATAGCAAATGTTCTGTACCTATAGCCGGATGCGCTAATGTTCTTGCCTCTTCTCCGGCATAATTAATGACATTTTGAGCTCTTTGTGTAAATCTTGAGAACATCATTTAATCCCTCCTTTGGTTAGTGTCTCCTTAAATAATTTGGCCCTTGTTACATCGCGTTCCAGAGGTTCCATGCTTTGCCCTCTGTATTGTTGTAAAAAAGCCGGTTGCGACTCAATAATCAATTCAGTAAGTTCCTGGTTTGTCAAACCAGTATCAATTATCCCCAAATCCTGGCCTAAGCGTACATCAGAAAGTAAGTCTAAAGCTTCCCGCGAACTGAGGATATAAGCATTTTTTAAAGTACCTATAGCCCGCCCTACTTTATCTTTTAACTGAATTTCTGTATTTTTGCTTAATGATTGCCTAATCTCTTCTTCCTCTTCAGTAATCTGCAATACTACACTCGTCAAATTCTGGATGATTTCACTTTCTTTTTGGCCTAGGGTGGTACGGTTAGATACTTGATAAAAATTACCCATAGCCTCAGTCCCTTCACCATAGAGACCCCTGACCGTTAAGCCCAACTGGTTCAAAGTGCTAAAAAGCCTTTTGGCCTGTTTCGTTAACACTAAGGCCGGTAAATGAACCATCACACTAGCCCTTACCCCTGTTCCTACATTAGTAGGGCAAGCAGTTAAATAGCCCTTTTTCTCATCAAAGGCATAGTTTAATTTGCTTTCTAACAAATCATCAGTTTTATCTGCTTTTGCCCAGGCTTCTTCAAGCTGTAATCCACTATACAGT
>JAPXME010000139.1:859-4859 GCA_033809185.1 Clostridiaceae bacterium | reverse complement strand
TATTTCTCCGATGATATTAAACCTGCTACTTTCAATCTTCGCCGAGTATATCTTAAAGCTTTCTTTGATTTCTTAGTGAGGGAGAATGTTATTGAGAAAAACCCGGTAGACTTTAAAAAGAGAAAAGATGAAGGGAGAGCTAGAGCAATACCCCTGGAGGTATTAAAGGAGCTCCTCGGCGCTCCAGATAAAAAGTCTTATGCTGGCTTTCGTGATTACTGTCTTATCCTCTTTATGCTCGATACTGGCATCCGCCCCGGAGAAGCGTTAAAGCTAAAGAAAGAAGACTTTAATCTTGCCTCCTTTGAGATAACTATTCCTGACAATGTCGCTAAAACAAGAAAGAAAAGAACCCTCCCCCTCTCTCCCGTAGTTGCTAAAGAAATTAAAAAGCTCCTCTTTCTGCAACCTTTGGAGTGGAGAGATACAACTGTTTTTTGTGGTTTTGAAGGAAAAGAGCTTTCCACAGCTTCTTTTGGCCGAAGGCTTAAAGAATACTCTCACCAAATTGGCTATAAAATAACTCCTTATGATTTACGCCACTCTTTCGCTCTTTTATACTTGCGCAATGGTGGCAATGTTTTCACCTTACAGCGCACTCGAGAGCCACTGATTTAAATATGACTAAAAGATATCTTGCACTCACTGGAGAGGATTTAAAAGCAGAGCATGAGAAAGCTACACCAGTGAGCGATATTGTAGGGAAAAGAGTGAGGAGGGTGTAAAATAATCACCCCACCGCTCGGTGGGGTGATTAAAAGAGGAAATTCTCTTATTTTGCTGAGATATTTAACGCCTAACTATTCTCAATAGTTGCTTCTTTTGATACCACACTTCAATCCTGGTATTTATGGCTCCCCCTTGTCAGCCTAGTCTACAGTTAGTGAATGAGCAATTCACTTTTAAGGAAAATTATAACCTATCGGCAGGGAATAAATGTTTTGCATTAATTTTGCCGCAAAAGGATCTATTTCCGAACCAGTGGCAATGGAAGCCATAATCCCTGTGGAAGTGTGCTCGCCAATTCCCAGAATATGGCCAAATTCGTGCAAATAAACTGCCAGGTCGGAAAAACAATAATCTGTTACTTTTACCTCTCCGGATACTATTTTAAAATCTTCCCAAGTTACAGAAGCCCAACCACACTGAGAACTAATGCTATTATCAATCATCACTTTTACTTGAGCCTTTCTTAAATCGTTGGTAAGAACAAGATTTGCTTTGCCTTCTAACACTTCATTCCACTTATCGAAAACAGTTTGCAGCTTAGGGAAACCAGTATAATCATAAACATAAATATTGCCATATGGCCAGCGAACAAGATGTTCTTTATCGTGCCCATACTGCTTTATTTGGTTTAATTCTTCTTGAGAAAGCGTAGAAGTTGGTGTGGGAGAAGTTACCGGTGTAGGAATAGGTCCTGGTGTTGGCATTTCTTTTACTATTAAAGTAAGATTAACCTTAGTATTTCTGTTTCCGGCATAATCTTCTATTACACCTGAAGCCATAGTAAGAGTAAATGTTCCCGCTACGTTTGCAGTGGCATAACCTGGATTAGGGATAATTCTAAGTTTGGTGGGGTTTTGTGAATCAACTGTTATGGTGCTATGCACCACATCTTGAAAACCTTCACCAGACATAGTAATTACCGGATTTGCTCCTTCTACTAATTTAACCGGCTCGCTTACCACCGCTTCGGCATAGCTTACTGTATCACCTTTTGTCAATTGTAGAGTCCATTTTGTGCCCTCTTTTTCTAACGATTTTTCAGTACCATCGTTAAGATGAGCAGTAATGCTCACTAGCTCCGGAGGAGTGATATCTGGAGTGGGAATAGATGTAGGTGAGGGAATGGAAGACATACATCCACTTACCAAAGCTAAAAGAGCGACTAAGGCTAAAACTATATACTTTTTCATTATTTCCCATCTCCTCTTTATAATGTTTAACATTCTAATTAAACAGTCTCTGCGCTTCCCAGTTGGTTATTGCAAATATTCACTTGCTCTTCAAGAACACAGGTGTCAAAATATACTTGCGAGTCATAAACACAATAACTTTTTGCCCTGTCCCAATCCTGATCGCTTATGGCTGAACAGTAGTTTTGCACAACCTTCCTTATTTGAGTTTCATCTGATACAGGCGTTGTCACCCACCACAACCTGCCAGAATTAAAATTTTATCTCTCTACGGTGCAATTGGCACTCCTATTCTATTCCTACATAGTAACCAGGAGGAACCTTATAAAGAGCGCGAACTACCTTCTTATGAATATCAAAAATAGAAGTATATTGTGTCCATGCGTCATAGGGGCAACTCCCGTCTTGGAGCGAGGCAGGGCACATCTTTTCCCCCTTTATACCCACCATAATCCCAAAATTTTTTAAGAATATAGCATAGTAGTTATCTGGGAAACCGCACCACTCATCATTTGTTGAGATTCCTATTTCAAACGAGGTAATTTCATAACCGTTTTCAGTGTCTTCATTATAAGCGCATCCATCATAGTTTGGATCATAAAAAATCTTCACCGGACTATTAGGATCATTACTCAGGCGGAAGCGGGTTTTTCCTCCTCCAGATTTGATTACCGCATTCCATTCATTCAAAGCTCGTTGAATAGTTGCTCTAATTGTTGCATTACCTGTTGCATCATATACTCCTATATCCCCATCAGGCCATCTAACCACATAGTCACCACCACGACCATATTCCCGGATTAAGGCCTTTTCTTCCAGAGTAAGTGTTGAAGTTGGTGTTGTAGGTGTAGAGCCACAGCCAGTAAGTAAAAATACACCCAAAACCGTAAAAACAACTACCAGAAAGCTTTTCCGACAAAACATTTGCTATCACTCCTTTTTTAAGATTTTTTACTTAAGTTATACAAACTCATACTATACTTGCAGAAACTTATTCTTCTTCCTACTTTTGATAGTTAAATGTCCATACATCGCTGTGAGAGTTAATATAGTTTCCTGCGCTATCCTGCCCTTCCATTTGCACGTACCATTTATACTCCTGCCCTGATTTAAGTATTGATTCAAGGACGTCACCACATGTTGCTTGTTCTGTAAAGCCATATGTTTCAAAAACAATATTACACTCGACATCTCTTATCTAAATGGGGAATATCCAGTTTTAAAAGCTACTCCCCGGTTTCCCAAAGTTGTAACTTGAGCATTACTACAGGTTGTTCCTATTTCGGTATCAAGTCCTTGTGGTGAGATACTACCATTGTTTGCCGTAGGTTCTTCAAATCGGGCTTCAGCATAAGGGATGGAATTGCAACCATTTACTTGTTCATAATACTCTACGAAGATGCATGAACTACTATCCAACCCTTGCCAGGAACTTGGGACTTTTATCTTTCCGATGAACGTTTCTTGTCCTGTAAATGTATCTATAACCCAGGCTCCCCACCATTTATCTTCTTCAGGATTTTCTGAAGGAAAATTCCAAATCCTCAGGCGATAGGTTCGACCTTCCACCCAGTTATATTTTATCCGGCAACTCCAGCCTTCTCCCTCTCCAGTAAATCGTTCACACGATGCTCCCGGACCTGGTTCTGCTCCTAAGGCGTTCCAGATAGAAAAAATAGCTATCTTGCCCACCCAGTTACCTTGTATAATACCATTGGTTTGCAGACCCATATAACCAATATCTCCATTCTTAAAACTGAACTGGTGTGCCCAGTAATAATAGCTTTGTATGCCCGGGTCTACATCAATAGTTAAAAGTATATCGAAATTATAAAAACCACTACTTGATACTACAGGCCAAGAATACCATGCATACGCCATACCTCCCGGCGTCATCCCCCCTTGTGGGTATGTTGTCGACGATGGAGCTGGTGTAGATACAGAACATCCACTTATTACTAAAGCTAAGAGAGTGATTAACACTAAAACTAAATACTTTCTCATTTTTTACCCTTCCTTTTAATTTGCCGGTTGAGAAGAAAAGCGAGATTTTCTAGAAAAAGAGAATTGTCATTGAAGAG
>JAPXME010000139.1:0-849 GCA_033809185.1 Clostridiaceae bacterium | reverse complement strand
GAAATATTTTTTAAAGAAGAGTTCCCCCACCCCGAAGCATTCATTTTCTTAGCCTCTTGATTAGTAATTTATCCCATTTGCCTTTTTTGTCAAGAGATTAGGTAAATTTTTACCAGTATTGCTTTAAGATTAGGGCAGAGACTGGATTAGCTTACCATCTGGCCCATAAAACTTGAGAGTTGGTGCTCCATCATCTGAAGTCGCTATCACCAGTCTGTTTTTCCCTTCAGAGTCACAGAAGATAATTTCTGGTGTTCCATTTTCAGAGACAGCCATTACCAACCTTGCTCCACCTTTAGAGTCAGATAAGCCCATTATTGACATTTCCTCTTCAGAAACTGCCATCGTCAATCCTACTTCCCCTTCAGAGTTGAGGAGACTAATTACTGGCATTCCCTCCTCAGAAACATTCATTACCAATCTGGTTTCTCCTTTAGAGTCGTAGAAGATAATTCCTGGTGTTCCATTTTCAACAATACCTATTGTCAATTTTTTCTTCGATTTAGTAGAGTTGAAGAAATAAATTGCTGGTGTTCCGTCCTCAGGAACACTCATCGCTAATACTTCTTTTCCCTTGGAGTCACAAAGGGCAATCATTGGTGTTTCATCTTCAGCAACAGCCATCATCAACTTTGTTTCTCCTTTAGAGTCATAGAAAGCAATGGCTGGTGCTTTGGTTCCTTCAATATCTGTAGATACTTCTATTCTGGTTTTTCCTTTTTTATCCACTATATTGAGGCTCTCAGTAGTTATTTCTTTATTCCACTTATTCGCTCCCATAAAGAACACTGCTGACAACGTGAGGAGAACCAAAAAGAAAACTATCTTTAATAATCGGTTCTCTCTTTC
>JAPXME010000138.1:0-4880 GCA_033809185.1 Clostridiaceae bacterium | reverse complement strand
GCCACAGACACTATGGCAGTAATGTTAGAGGTATATTCCTTCAAACCTCGCAGCAGTACAGATAGCCCTGTTCCCCCTCCGATCACTACAACCTTGGGGCCCCGCCGCAAATACTGACGCTGATAAATAGTTTTCATTTTGCCTTTTGGATCTACAGCCAAAGGACGAATCAAGGCCTGGCCTGCCTTAGCTAAAGCAAAAGCAGTAACAACCAGTCCTGCCGCCATAACGATAACTCCGCCCCAACGATGAGCTCCAAAGCCAAAAAGATTAATTATCAGCAGGGTAAACCAATTTTCCAACAAACCCAACAATTGAGCATCATAAGCTACAGCTATTCCCACTATAATCAGAAATATCCCGGCCAAAGCCAGGAGTAGCCAACGCTTTACACCAAGGGCAGGATAGAACCAGGGCAGTATTTTCATACCGGGTTCACCCCCGCACCCATCCTATGCAAGTCTCGATGTCTAACTACATTATGAAAATCCATTTTCTCTAAGCCCTCGGCAATAGCATTAGCCAAGGTCACCGAACGATGCTGTCCTCCCGTACAACCGATAGCTATCACCAGACTGGTTTTTCCCTCTTGCAGATAATGGGGTAAAAGAAAGGACAGCAGATCCCAGTATTTCTCTAAAAAATCCTTAGCTACTTGGGATTCTAAGACAAAATCCTTGACCTCCTGATCATTTCCTGTTTTCCTGCTAAGCTCTGGCTCATAGTAGGGATTAGGTAAAAATCGTACATCCACTACTAGATCAGCATCTAAGGGAACACCATATTTGTACCCAAAGGATAGGACTGTGATATGCATTCGGTCCTTATCATCTCTAGGACCATAGAGAGAAATTATTTGATTTTTTAATTCATTATTTGACAATTCCGAGGTATCAATGATCTTATTGGCAATCCCCCGTAATTCTTCTAATCTTTCCTTCTCTAGAAGAATATCCTCTAAAAGTCTGCCCTTGCTAGACAGAGGGTGCCGTCTCCGTGTTTCTTTATAGCGATTAACCAACACCTCGGTACTGGCCTCCAAAAACAGTATCTCATAAGTATAGTCGTTTTCCCTCAAGGTACGTAAGGCTAAGAATAACTCATCGAAGAACCTGCCTCCGCGAATATCAATCACCAGAGCAATCTTATCCATTCTCTCTTCAGCTTGCTGAGACAGTTCTACAAATTTGGGGACCAAGGCAGGAAGTAAATTGTCGACACAAAAATATCCCAGATCCTCTAGAGCCCGAATAGTTAATGTTTTCCCGGCTCCTGACATCCCAGTTATGAAAAGCAGTTTTAAATCTTTGGTCGCCACCATTCCCAATCCCCCCACATCCTAAATTTTCTAGTCAGCTATCTTCTATACGTTTATCTTCTAAAATTATCTTCTGTATTACTGCATTACAATACTGCATTTCGCACTCTCTCCGGTTCAACCCCGGCTTTTTCTAACACCCAAGAACCATATTCAAGGCTCCCCACCGTTTCTGGAAAATGAGCATCACTATTAACTACAAAATCAACTCCTACTTTAGCCGCCTCTAAAACCTCAGCATAAGAAGGGAATTTATGTCCTGTATTTATCTCCCAAGCAGTATCCCTGGCTACACAGGCTCGGGCAACTTCCGAAATTTCGATAGCCATCTTTAACCCAGGATGGCTAATAGCCCACACCTTATTCTTGTGAATAGCCTCCACCAGTCCCTTAGTGTTGGCATTTTTTACTCTCCTCTTTAGAGCCGGAATAAAGCTTGCTAACTGGTTCTCCATAACCCATCCCAGCCCCTTCAATCCTTGAGGCCAAACGAAAGGATGTAGACCCACAAGCAAATAATCTAATTCAGCAATTGTCTCCTGCTCTAAATCTATTACGCCGGTAGGGCTGATAATATTGGCTTCAGCTCCCAAGAACAATTTGACATCAGGATAAGTATACTGAATCTGATCTAATTCTTCTCTAATAGCTAGGTAACTTGCTTGCCCTTTCACTCCAGTACCTATATTACGCGGGCCATGATCAGCTATTCCGATCTCCTTAAGTCCTGCTTCTCGTCCTGCTTCTACCATTTCAGCAACAGAAGCCCGCCCGTCACTATATGTTGTGTGCAGATGGTAATCTCCAAAAAACTGCATACATTACCTCCGGTTTCTATTTCTATTATACCTTGAGCCTGGAAATGACGCCACTGTTCCTACCTATCCAATATATTGTCCCAAGAAAAAAGAACCAAACCTATTATAGGTATTGGTCCTCAGTCCTCTTTATATAGCACTTTAGTCTGCATTTTTTTTACAACACCCATCAGCCTTTACTATCTTACTGCCGTGCATTAATTCCATATGTCTAACAATAAGCTTGTCCAACTGCGAACTAACCTCACAGATATCGTGGGAATGTAGTTTCCGCTCACCATTGACCATTTTATACAATTCGTTACGTAGTTGTTCCATTTCATGGCAATTCTTTAAGGCCGTATTATTCATCCTTATTCCCCCCTTAGGGAATTAATATTTTCCTTGTCTTTATATTTCGATTATATGATCTAAAGTTCCTGCTAAAAATATTGGTTTTTTCATAAAAAATGTAATTTTTCAGACCTCATTTGTTACAAATGTCCTAAAAAGGTCGGGATTATTAGTTTTATCTTCAGGTCCTAGGGACTAAAAAAATTATCAACTTATATCTACAGGATGGAAATAGTCCCAGACGGCTTGAGCCGCTTTCTCCGGCAAGCCCTCAACCTCCCGGAGCTCTTCAAGACTGGCATTTTTAATTTTGCGCAGTGATAAACCAAAGTGCTTAAGCAAGGCCTCTTTCCGTTTTGGTCCTATGCCGGGAATATCATCTAAAGCTGAAGCTAAATGGCGTTTCCCCCGTAGCAAGCGATGATAAGAAAGGGCAAAACGATGAGCCTCATCCCGAATCCGTTGTAGTAGAAAAAGTCCCTGGGACTGGCGAGGTAAAATTATCGGGTCTGGAATATGCTCCATAAATAACCACTCGTTTTCTTCAGCAATACCGACCGTTGGAATATCCCCATATCCCAAGTCTATCATAGCAGCCCTGGCTGAGGTCAATTGACCTTTCCCCCCATCTATCAGCACCAAATCCGGTAGGGGAATAAATCTTTCATCTCCTTGTCGAGCCTTTAAAAACCGCCGATAAACAACCTCCGTCATGCTAGCATAATCATCAGGACCATCTACCGTCTTGATCTTGAATCGTCTGTAATGTTCCGTACTTGGATGCCCATCTATAAAAACAACCATCGAGGCAACGGTTTCAGCCCCTTGAACATGGGAGATATCATAACACTCGATTCGACTTGGTTCTTTGGGCAACTGTAAGGCCTCTGTTATCTGGGCCAAGGCTTCTTGACTTGTCTGTTTTTTAGTCGTGCGCCGGAGCAATTCTTGTTGTAGACTTTCTCTGGCATTTTTCGCGACTAAATCTAATAGGGCTTTCTTTTCCCCCTGCCGGGGAACTTTTAGGACTACCTTACTTTCATTCTTGGCGCTTAACCATTCGGTAATTACTTCTTGATCCTCGATTTCCTCCGGGATCAGAATCTCCTTCGGTATGAAATCCACTCTATTGTAATATTGACGGAGGAAAGAGCTTAAGACTTCTTGGCTCTCCGTCCCAGCCGTATTTTCCAGAATGTAATGATCCTGACCTAATAATTTGCCTCCGCGGATAAAAAAGAGTTGAACGCACATCTCCTCAGTACCGCGAGCATAATGAATAACATCTACATTGCCTAAGCGCCCTGACATTACCTTCTGCTTAGCCGTAACGTTTTCTACAGCCCGGATTTGATCCCGAATCTCTGCAGCTTTTTCGAATTGAAGCTCCTTAGCCGCTTTGTCCATCTTTTGCCGCAGTTCCTTCAATAGAGAATCCTGTCGTCCCTCTAGAAAATGAATGACCTCATCGATCATTTGCCGATATTCCTCTACTGAGATATTTCCACAACAAGGCGCTGCACATCGCTCAATATGGGCATTAAGGCAAGGCCTATCCTGCTTAGCCAAGCTAGATTGTTTACAAGAACGAAGGGGGAAAATTGATTTTATTAAGCGTAGGGTCTCATTTACCGCCCCTGCATTAGTGTAAGGCCCAAAATACTTGGCGCCGTCCTTTTTCACATTACGGGTAATCTCTATTCGCGGAAATTCCTCCTTGACGGTAATCTTAATAAAGGGCCAATACTTATCATCCGTCAGGCGAATATTGTATTTCGGTTTGTGTTTTTTGATCAGATTGCTCTCCAGAATCAGAGCTTCAATCTCCGTATCAGTCAGCATGAAGTCTATATCTCGAATCTGGGACACAAGAACTCTTGTTTTAGGTGAATCAAGATGTTTAGAGGTAAAGTAAGAACGAACCCGATTCTTCAGATTGACCGCCTTACCTACATAGATAATTTTA
The DNA here is from genome assembly GCA_033809185.1 of Clostridiaceae bacterium. GTDB lineage: Bacteria > Bacillota > Peptococcia > DRI-13 > JAPXME01 > JAPXME01. The sequence continues at coordinate 445 of JAPXME010000138.1, read as the reverse complement.
CCACTCTCATCAAAGTATTGATATACTCCGGGATCTTCGGGTAAAACAGCAACCAGACTTCTTAGGTAATCTATCTTAGGATTCAGTTCATCAAGCATCGTGATTCAAATCATTCAAAAAGCGGGACAAAATTAAACTTATCAACATCAAAGAGTCCACGGTCTCCTAGTTTCAGGCTAGGTATAACCAACAGCGAAAGGAAAGCCAGACACATAAATGGAGCTTTCAGGTGAGAACCAAGTTCTTTGCAAGTATCATTCAAAAGCTGGTACTTTGCTGCTACAGCACTTCCATCTTCATCTGACATAAGTCCTCCAACAGGAAGAGCAAGAATCTGTACAGATTCTCCATCGTATACAGCTATACCTCCACCGCATTCTATAATTGCATTTACGGCTTTCGCAATGGATGTATCATCTGTTCCAGTTGCAATAATATTATGACT
>JAPXME010000137.1:0-4931 GCA_033809185.1 Clostridiaceae bacterium | reverse complement strand
GCATGGCATAGGCCAGCCTTTTCTCAGCCAAGGAAGAATTCAGAAAAATGGCCCGGGAATTCTCTTCAAACTTCTTTACTTCATAGTTCTCACGGTTAAAGGATTTAACCACACGAATGCCATGGAGGTTCTCCTGTATTACATTGTTCAATTTGTCGTAGTAACGGAAGACCCGTATAAAAATCGGATGTACATTGAAAGCGATCAAGCCTAAACCAATCCCGAGTACGGGAATAGCGGCAAGAAAGATCAGCGACAGCTTAGCATCGATACGAAAAGAGAAAATCAGCGCAAACACAAGCATCAGAGGCGAACGTATCGCAAGGCGAATTAACATCTGAAAGGCCATCTGAATCATGCTGACATCAGTAGTAAGCCGGGTAATCAGTCCTGCCGTTGAGAACTTATCAATGTTGGAAAAGGAAAAGTCCTGCACATTATCGAACATATCCCGGCGCAAATTAGAGGCAAAACCAGCCGAGGCAATGGCAGCATAGCGGCCTGACAAAATGCCGGCCAACAAAGCCAGCATCGCCAAGATAACTAAGACAAGTCCTATTCGTATAACATAGGACATATCCCCTTCATTAATCCCGTAATCGATTAAATAGGCCATAAGTGTTGGAATAATTATTTCCAGTATTGATTCTAAAGTTACAAATATCGGAGTAAGTATGGTTTCTTTTTTATATTGTCTTATACTGGCAGCCAGTTTTTTTAGCATATATCTTCCCTTTCTACAATTAAGTGTTTCATAAGATACTCATAATTATATCATCAATATTATTTATACCACTGTTTTACGATTAATCAAGCATACAATTAGTTAGTATTCCCATCCACAGTAATTTACCTGTATTATTATCAGCTCTCCTATTATGTAATAGACATAACTCAAAGAAGGAGGGTTGCGCCCTCCCATGTATCTGCATTAATAAGTAAATTCTATTAATTAATTTATGCCGGCTAATGCTAGACGGGATTGCATTGCTGGCATATGAATTAGGCAAGTCCGGGAAAGAACCTCCAATACATAACAAAGGGTATGAACAGCAATGTAACTACTACAATTATGGAGTAACCTATTTTTCTGCTTGTAGACAAAGCCTCTCTCCTAAACATACTAAAAAGCAGTCCTACCATAAGCAAAGCTAAGATCCCAGTGACTACCGGAGCAAATAATAAAATCTGAACAACCCTTGGTATACCAAAGGCAACAACGGGAAAGCCCGCTTCTCTTACTATAAAACCAAAGAGTAATACTAGACAAGGGAAGACCAAGTTTATAAAGCTAGTAATTCCGACTAAACTGATAAATCTTTTTTCAAGTTTAGAGTTCTTTAACTTATTATGTCTTAATAATTGAGTAAATGAGAAAATTATAGAACTCAGAAAAATTAAGACAAACAAGCCCAGAAAAACAATCTGAGGAAGCGCTTTTTCATACCAGGGGATTTTTTCATAAGTAGAGTGATAACCTGTCCCCGTATGCAGCAATATGGTATCTCCGTTTTTCTCAAAAGCCACATATCCTTCTACATCACTACGCTTAAATAACATTGGTTCAATTTGGCTTAAAGTCGTTTCTTTGCCAAAGCCACCCCAGCCGGCTGTGTCTCCCGGTCCTGCTACCACAAGCTATAAGGTCCCATCATCATTAGCAATAATATCTAGAATCATGCCTGAAAGATAGCTGCCAATTTTCAAGATATTCTTATGATGCTGTATAGCTCGATAGCTACCTGTAAATTCCTTGATTTCTTCCGCTGTTAAAGGAAGAATTAGGTCCGCAGTATCTGCTTTTTCCTCGTAAAAATAATCGAAGAAAGTAGAGGTTAAATCATCGAGGAGCTCATCACCTCTTATGTTTTGAAATTCAGTTTTTCAGCACTTAATTCTTTAGCTCTTATAAGCCGATTAACACGAAAATTACTAACCATCATAATAGATAGTGCCAGAGTCAATACGGAATAAAAAATAATAAATCTCATCGTAAACCCACTGTATATATAACTGTTGACTAGCAAAATCGTTACCATGATAAAGCCTGCTACCGTAATCGGGAGACCCACAAAGTAGCCGAAATCTTTCTGCAGGTTATACCGCGCTAAACGAAATGCACCTGCCAAGGGATAAAATAGCAGAACCAGCAATATATACCACGATATATATTGCACCATTGAGACAAATATTGCAATAGGGGCTACTCCAAAGGTAACAAGATCGGCAAAGGAGTCTAGTTGTTTACCCATCTCTGAAGAGAGATTTAAGTATCTAGCCAAATGTCCGTCTAACATATCAAGAACAACAGCGAGATAAATCAAATAACAAGCCAGCCTTATACTAAATAAAGAATCGTTGAGAAGCATTGAACAAACAACAATTACCCCTATGGCCATATTGCAAAATGTCAGGGCATTAGGTAGATATTTTAATATTGCCGATTTCATAATTTCTCCCCCTCCTCACTTTCCAGACACCAACATACAAGAGACTGAGCAGGATAACAAACCAAAAGCTAATAAAACGAAACAGCAATGTTATTACTAAAGCTTCATGGGAACTCATCTGCATTACCATTAACAAACTTGTCATCGTAGCTTCGAAACTACCGAGCCCGCCGGGAAGTAACGGGATCATCCCTACCATATATGATATAAATGTAGCTGCGGTTAATAGAACCAAATCAAAATTAGTATTAAATAAACTTACTATTAAAATCATTTTCACTGGATAAAGCAGCCAAATGCTTAGGGACAAAAGGATTTGCTTGTAGATCTCACCTTTTATATTTTTCAAAAGCTTGATATTAGAAAGTACAGTAAGCATATATTTCTGTAATGCAACTGTCCATTTATAGTTGGTCGATTTCTTCAAGAGTATCTTTTCTAAAAAAGATGAGCAGATAAAGAAAAAGATCAGGACCCCGATTAAGGCTAGCAAAAAGAAATAAATAATAAACTTAACTAGACTTCCTTGAAAATTCTCTATCTTACTAGAGATATAAGCGAAGGCAAACAAATTAATCACAAAAAAACTAGTTAAGCTGACCATTTTCTGAATAGTGACCAAGGTTGCCGCCTCTTGGGTTGAATATTCTAAGTCTTTTTTCAAAAGTAAAGCTCGGGTTACTTCTCCGCCTATTTTTGCCCCCGGAGTAACGCTTTCAATAATCATACCTCTGGCATTAACATAGAGCATCTTAAAAAAATTATGTTCCCCTCCCATAATCTTACCGATTCTACACCATTGATAATTAACAAGGAGTTGACTGACCACTTGAAGCATCAATAATCCTACAAAGGCTAGGAGTGGCACTTGTCTGATACTGAGCAAAAAACCTGAAAAGTCAAATTGCCGGATCAACGCCACTAGAAATATGGAGAGCAGGATTAAGCCTGCTTTTTTTATGACTGACTCTCTCCTATCCATATCCGACACTTTCCTTTTCATGACCGACACTCTCCTTAAGTCTTCACAAATAATGCAGTGCTATCAATATTACCCCAGCGATGGACAGCCTTATTACAGCAAGTGGCACACAAAGAACACTCAGTTATTACACAAGTATCTGCTAATCTTTTTTTCGGTAGCCGCACTAAAATCTTGGCCCCAAAACGACAGCCTTTTTTTAAATGACGAAAGACTTGTTCCAGCGGACTTACCTGCACAGCCATATGGATTACAGTATAATCTTCAGGATTAATATCAGTACCATCGCTGTGTAGAACTTCAATAAAATCTGCATAGCCTAATTTTTCAATCAGTTTTTTGGAAATTCCAACACAGCGAGGATCATTATCAATAATTGTTATATGGGCTCCTGTATACTCATGGAGCAATATACCGCTAATAGGACAGGGCCCTCCTCCGATAAATAAAACCTTATCCCCAGCTTGGATATTGGCTAAAGCAGCCTCCTTCTTGATTAGCCTCTTATAATACAGCGAAACCGTCCGATAGAGGGAGGCATTCCTGGCTGCTAAGCGTTCTAATGCTTTAGTTGTCTTAAGTATAATTCTGGCCATACAATAACCACCCTCTAGTTCTACATAAGGTTAGATAAATAACTGGGCAATTTGATTAATTAGGCCAGCCACAGTAAAGGCACTTACTACAGTAGAAAGACCAATAACTAAGGCTACCTTCGGATTGAATTCTTTCGTTAAAATACCGAATACAGATAAGCATGGTAGATATAAAAGGGCTACTGTTCCACCTACAAAAGCCTGTAAGGCCGTCAATCCTTCAATTGCTAACAAAGGCGCCACGGCCATCTCCCGACGGACAATTCCTAAGATTAAGGCTACTACTGCGTCCTTCGGCAAGCCGAGCCAACCGCTAACGATAGGCTCAAGATATACAGCAATATAAGCCAGTAAGCCGGTTTCTTTTAATAGAGCGGCAATTATGATGGAGATCAACATGGGCACTTCAGCTTCTACTAAGAAATGTTTCATCCGAATCATTAATTTTTTTCCGTATGCTTTAGCATTAGGCAGCAATAAATTAGGAATCTCGATAACCATAGGATCAACAGTCCCTTTTAATACACGGCCTAAAACAGTGGACACCGTGACCATCACTGCGAAAGACAACAGTAGCATCAGTATCAACAATATAGGTGAGAATCCTGCAAACAAGCTGATTAATGCCCCTGTTTGAGAAATACAGGGTACCGCAAAACACACTACTGAGGAGATGATTAAACGTTCCTTTTTCGTGGTTGCAGTTCTTGAGCCGATAATAGCCGGTACAGCACAGCCATAGCCCATCAAGATAGTGATCATACTGCCGCCTTGAATCCCCATCTTACGCATTATATTGTCAAATAACACACTTAAGCGAGGTAAGACCCCGGAATCCTCTAAGAAGGAAAAGACAATGTAAAACAATAATACATAGGGGAAAATCAAAGCAATAATCCATTC
>JAPXME010000136.1:0-4954 GCA_033809185.1 Clostridiaceae bacterium | reverse complement strand
ACCTAAGTCAATTACCGGCAGATTTATCCCGGTATTCTCCACCATGGTGTTAACAGCTGGCCCCAAGGAGGCCATCAAGCTACCCAGGATGATATTAAAGGCAGCCAGGCCAATACCCATAAAGATGGCGCCCCGTAATGCATCCTTGAACTTTACCCTTAAAAACAAACTCAGAATTAAGACTACTATCGGAACTAGAATTGAAGCCCCGAAGAGATCAATAATCATCTTAAGAGTTGCCATGTTTTTTGGCCTCCTGTATTTCTTTGATTTTAGCTAATAGTTGTTCAGTAAAGTCTTCGACACCTATACCGGTTAACAAGGATATACCTACCATAATGGGGATATTGTTCTTATTAGTGGCACTTGTTTTCCCTGTAGTAATAATCAAATCAGCACCGCTGATATTAGCTATTTCAGTTATCTTCGCCGGAGTAATATTATGGTCGATCTTCTCCTTTTTAAGAATTTCTTTGACTTGATCCGTAACTACCGTAGTGGTAAAAATTCCTCCACCGCAGGCCACAACAAGGTTTATCATAGCTTCTTAGTCACTCCTTTCAATCTAATCCATTATTTCTAAAGCATTGCCTAAGATGGTGTTAAGGTAATTAAGAGCTTCTGCAGCTTCTGTATATCCTTTGAGCTTTACAAGAGCGTCCCCCTCTCTGAAAGCAAAGATAAATTTTTTCAATACCTCTACCTGAGCTTCAGGATTGGTAATGCCAAACAAAAACACTATCTCCACATTTAAATCTTCTTCGGAACCATCCATTGGACTGAAGAGCACTGGTTCTTTTAGGGTAGCAAAGGATAAAAAAGAATTATTACAGTGCTCTCCTATATGGGGAATCGCAATATTAACTTCAAAAGCCAAGCCAGTAGGAAATTCTTCTTCCCGTTTCAGAACCCTTTCGATAAATTCCTCCTCAATATGTCCCTTCTTCAGCACCCTTTGACCTAACTCACGAATCACCTGTTCCTTATTCTTTGCAGCAAAATTTAAGACTACTAAATCCTTACTTGTGGCTAAACCTTGGATTTCTGCCATCCAATCATCCTCCTACGAATTAGTTGTACTTGATTTTCTGTAACCTGGCTCTAATTTCATTTGCTGATTGTAGGGTTAATACTTCTTGTGCTATCTCACAGGCTTCCTGATAAGAAAGGGAACGAATAACCTTCTTTATCCGGGGAATTGAAGACGCACTCATTGAAAATTCATCCAGCCCCATTCCTAAGAGAATAGGTGCTGCCTCTACATCACCAGCCATTTCACCACACATACCTGTCCACTTTCCGGCTCGGTGAGAGGCATCAATAACTTGCTTAATCAAGCGTAAAATTGCCGGATGCAAGGGATCATAAAGGTGGGAGATACGTTCATTCATCCGATCTACAGCGATAGTATATTGGATGAGATCATTAGTTCCGATACTGAAGAAATCCACTTCTTGAGCCAAGAGATCAGCAGTAACGGCTGCCGCCGGAATTTCTACCATAATACCTACTTCAACATTAGGGTTAAAGGGCTGACCCTCCTTGGCCAATTCCTCCTTGGCCTCTGCTAAGTAACGATTAGCCCGGCGTATTTCCTCAGCATTAGAAATCATCGGATACATAATACGTACTTTACCGAAATTACTCGCCCTTAGAATAGCCCGTAATTGAGTCTTAAAAATATCACTTCTATCCAAGCAAAGTCGAATGGCCCTCCAGCCTAAGAAAGGATTGAGTTCCTCCGGCATCTCTAGATAAGGCAACTTCTTATCGCCGCCAATATCTAAAGTACGAATGATTACCGGCTTGGGAGCCATAGTTTCTACAACCTCTTTATAAGCTGCGAATTGCTCTTCTTCCGATGGCAAAGAATCTCTATCCATATATAAGAACTCAGTACGATATAAGCCAATACCTTCCGCGCCGTTTGCCAGGGCACCCTCAACATCATTAGGGGTCCCGATATTAGCCGCTATCTCTACCCGACGACCACAGCATTGGGTCTCACAAGGCAGATCTTTTAGTTGGGCCAATTCTTGCAGAAACCGGCTATATTCCTCACCTTTACGACGATATTCTTCTATAGTAGCCTCATCAGGGTTGAGTATGACTATGCCCTCATTACCATCAATGATAATAGTGTCCTGATCCTTCACCTGGTCTGATAAATCACCTAAACCTACAACTGCCGGAATCTCTAAGGACCTAGCCATAATAGCTGTGTGAGAAGTCCTTCCGCCTAAATCTGTAGCAAAACCCTTAACTAATTTTTTATCTAATTGGGCAGTATCCGAAGGGGTCAGATCCTTGGCTATGATTACTGCTTCTCTATCCAGGGCAGATAGAGACTGATTTTCCAAACCCAAAATATTATTAATGATTCTCTGGCCGATATCCTTAATATCAGCAGCCCTTTCCTTAAGATACTCATCTTCCATTTCTGCAAACATCTGCACATACTGTTCCACCACTTGGGAAACGGCATATTCGGCAGATACTAATTGAGAACTAATCTTATCCCTGATGGCATCTAAAAAAACATCATCAGCCAAAATCATTAAGTGAGCATCAAAAATTGCGGCTTTATCCGCCCCCAATTCTTGCTGAGTTTTCTTTTTTATATTTTCTAACTGGAGGTGAGCCTTAACTAAAGCATCATCAAAGGCCTTAATTTCAGTAGCAATATTTTCTGTTGTAATAGGGGTTTGAGAGATAGTTGCCGTCTTGCTTTCTAGAACAAAGGACGTACCCATAGCAATTCCCGGAGACGCAGCGATACCTTTGAACATGATATTTCCTCCTGCCAGAAAATCGGTTTATTTTGAAGTTTACGATTAACTTTCCTCTTAAAACAAATTTTTATACCGTTAATTCTGATGCATAAGCCGTCGCTTTTCTTGCAAGTTAAGCACAATTTGATAAGAATTGTTCTTTACACTACCTAAAGCTATCTCTGGCTTCATTTTGCCGTGAAAGTCACTGCCGCAAGTGATCAGTAAATTCTTCTTCCGGCAAAAATCAGCGTAATAATCCTGCTGTTCTGGCGTATGCCAGTTAGAATAGGCTTCTAATCCGGCTAAACCCATTTCCAACAGTTCTAGGATTATCGGCTCATCCTCTTCTGTTAAGGTAGCGCCGGGGTGAGCCAATACCGGTACACCGCCGATAGCAATAATCGTCTCCACAACCCGGCTGGCTTCCGGAATATATTCCGGGGCATATAACTCCTTGCCAGGTATCAGATAATCAACGGTGAAATCTAAGACATATTTCTCCCAGCCACGGTATTTTGCCAGAAGTTGATTATCAGCATTACGACTATCCTCAAAAATTGCCTGAGCGTAGATGGAAGGTAGAGGATTTTGTCCACGGCTGATCTCCAAGACAGCAGCCTTTTCAATATAGAACCCTGCCTCTTTGATTTTTTCCAACTGTTTATCGACAACCGCCATTTTTTCTTTGTTTACTGTCTTAAAGAAATCTGTCAACCGCTGTTCATGATGATTTATGTAATAGCCCAGTATATGCAGATATTTTCCTCTATGCATGGCCGTAATCTCTGTACCCGGAATATACTCAATATTGTATTTCCGGCTCCAGTACAGACCATCATCTACAGCGTCAACTGTGTCATGATCGGTAATGGCTATGGCTTCAAGACCTATCCCCTTGGCCATTTCCACAATCTCCCGAGCCGAAAACTCTCCATCACTACTAGCATCAGTATGAATATGCAAATCAACCGCCATAAAAAAAGCCTCCAGGTCTATTTACGACATCTGAAGGCTAGTTTATGAAAAATCAGCGATAATAATTCACAAAAAAACACATAATATATCCACCATAACAAAAAAGGGAGAGTAATATGACCGTAACTATTTTAGAAAATGCTGAAGGACGCTTAAGCTATCACGATTCTGTAGAAGAAATGCTACAAAGAATCAAGGACGATGGTTTAAGCAGCTCTTTTTCAAGATGGGACAATCAAGAAAAATTGCGCTGCAAATTCTGTCTGGAAGGAATAAGCTGTTGGTTATGTACCCATGGTCCTTGCCGGATCAGCGAAAAGACCGGGGCTGATAAAGGAGTATGTGGTATCGGCCCTGACGCTATGGCCATGCGCAATATGTTGATCAGAAATATCATGGGAGCCGCTACCTATAGCCACCATGCCTTTGAAGCCTTCCGCACCTTAAAGGCTACCGGAGAAGGGAAGACAGCTTTTCAACTTACTGACACTGAGAAGCTGAAAACTATGTGTGAAAAGGTAGGCCTTAACACAGGGCAAGACCCTAAGCAAATGGCCATCGAATTAGCTGACTTTTTTACCAAGGAAATGAATGTGACCCCAGATGATGAAAGTGTTATGGTTAAAGTTTTTTCACCCAAGAAACGTCAAGCTCTCTGGCAGGAAATCAATCTTTATCCTTCCGGGATAAGACACGAGATTGAAAATTCCATTGCCAGTTGCCTGACTAATGTGGACGGTGATTACGTCTCTCTGGCCAAAAAAGCAATGAGGTTAGGCTTGTCCACCATCTATACTGCCCAAATTGGTCTGGAGATGACCCAGGACATCCTTTACGGTACGCCGATGCCCCATGAGGTTGAAGTAGATCTAGGTATTCTTGACCCGGATTATGTCAACATTGCCTTTAACGGTCATCAACCTTGGATTGGGGTGGCCACTCTGCAAAAAGCCAAACAAGAGGCTTACCAAGAAAAAGCAAGAAAAATAGGTGCAAAAGGAATACGCATTATCGGTTCCATTGAAACAGGCCAAGAATTACTGCAAAGGTTTCCTGTAGACGATGTCTTTGCCGGCTTGATGGGTAACTGGCTTGCCATTGAACCATTCTTAGCTACTGGAGCCGTAGATGCTCTGGTCATGGAGGAAAACTGTTCTCCCCCTGCCATAGATCAATACGCTGAAAAATACCAAGTGGCCCTGATT
>JAPXME010000135.1:0-4970 GCA_033809185.1 Clostridiaceae bacterium | reverse complement strand
CTCATCGGCTTGAGGAGTTAGTTAGTGGCGGAAAGATTATTCGTCCTGCTTATAAAAACGTCATTGGAGAGAAAAAGTATATAAAATTGGCAGATAGATAATATAATATATAGATATTGCCAAGGATATATTTTTTTGTAAGCAGAAGAGGCGCTTGGCCAAAAGCCAAGCGATTTTTGTAGAAAAATCATCCCAAAATAGAGGTGTTACTGAGAATGTTGTCGAATTATGTAATAAACTAATTTGCAACAAAGATAATCTACACATATTTACAAGAACAGACAAAAAAGCTGATGAATTGTTACCGAATTGTAACAGCTAGGGTATAAGATAGAATCATAAAAAGGCTGGTAGGCATAATATCTTGCCAGTTGGTTTTCAAAAAATTATGCTAATTCCTCCATACTTCACATACCTTTCCAACCTCACAGGGAATAAGACCTTTGATATCAAAGGTCTTATTCCCTTTTAGCTACATCAACGCAATCGAAGATTGCTGATGGATCCCGGGACCTGTTGTATTCACAATAAGCAATAAATAAGGCTAAAAGGGATAATATGCCACCCAATGGCAGGATTTGCTGAAAATTTAGCGAACTTAGGAGATTAGGAACAGCGTAAGGGAGGAAGTATTTTGTCTTCAACCAAGATTGTTTCTAAAGAAACATATGAAGAACTGTCAAAAGGAATTCATGAGCTTCTGGAGAGAGAGGAACAACTGGCAGCTCAGTTAGAACTCACAAAGGATCGATTAGATGCGGCAGAGGAAGCAGTGGATGTCCTGCGCTATAATTGTGATGCAATTGAGAAATTGCTAAAGAAAGATATTACGATTCTCAAAGCAAAGGATAGAACTGCAGCTAAAGTGAAGAAGCGTTTACGTACATTATATTATCGGACCAAAAAGTCTCTCCATAATTATGAACTGTCTAGTAATAAATCCCCGGATCCTGTGTTAACTCCTGAGGAATCAGCCACGTTACTAACTTCGACAACGGCTATTGAAGATGCTTTTCAACTGTTGACTGATGTTGAGATCTTGCGAGAGAATCATATAAAAAATCAAAAGTTAGAAAGTAAAAGACTAATCAGGTTTATTATTATTCTGATAGTTTTACCTATAGCGGGATTTATTATCGGTTCACATTATAGTTCATATACAGTTAGTTTGAGGCAAACCCCAATCATAGAAAAGAATAATGGGTTTATAAGCTCTTCTCCAGAAGGGGATACTGATGCTCATCCTAATGAAAAGCCTACCGAGGGCTCCCTGGAGGCTCCTACCGAACAGCCTGTCGAGGAGGAGAATAGTTCCTCTGAAGCAAGAATATATACTGTGGTAGAAGGAGACACTTTGAGCGGTATAGCTAAGAATTTTTATGGGGCAGGTAAGGAATGGGAGAGGATCTATCAGGCCAATATAGAAACCTTGCCGGATCCCCATAAATTGTCGATAGGACAGGAATTAATTATTCCTTGACGAATGGTTTACCTTTTGCTACAATCAAGGCGAAAGTATCATTAATTTTAATTTAAAATTTTAAGAGTCACATGACTGGCGGAAGTGGAGTTTACCACAGGGAGTGTGATTTTGTTGAAATGCCGACCGCCTGGGCTAATGTCCGGGGCGGTTTGTTTTTTTCTCCCGGACTAATCAAAGTTTAGGGAGGTTATGGTCATGAAAAATGTATGGCAAGATTTTAAAGCCGGTAATTGGACGGAGACCATTGATGTACGGGATTTTATTCAACAGAATTACAATCCTTATGAGGGCACGGAGGATTTTTTACAAGGTCCAACTAATAAAACCAAGAAGCTGTGGGCTGCCTGTGAGGAATTATTGCAAAAAGAGGCAGCTAACGGAGGTATCTTGGATATTGACACTAGGATTGTGGCTGGGATAGATGCTTATGAACCAGGATATATTGACCAAGTTAATGAGGTTATAGTAGGGCTGCAAACGGATCAGCCTCTAAAGCGTAGTGTCAACCCTTATGGCGGTATTAGAATGGCCAAGGAAGCCTTAGAAGCATATGGTTACGAAGTGACACCAGAGATGGAATACATCTTCAGTCATTATCGAAAAACCCATAATCAAGGAGTTTTTGATGCTTATACTCCTGAGATTAGAGCCTTACGTTCCGCTGGTGTATTAACCGGATTGCCTGATACTTATGGCCGGGGGCGAATTATCGGAGATTACCGTCGTATACCCTTATATGGGATTAGTTATTTAATCGAACAAAAGAGGAAGGATATACTTGCTCTAAAAGGGCCTATGCATGAGGAGACCATCCGCCTTAGGGAAGAAGTGGCAGAGCAGATTCGGGCTTTAGAGAAAATGCAGAAGATGGCTGAAGGGTATGGCTTTGATATTTCCAGACCAGCCCAAAATGCTAGAGAAGCAGTACAATATCTGTACTTTGGCTATCTAGCTGGGGTTAAGGAGAATAACGGAGCTGCTATGTCTCTAGGGCGCTGCAGCACTTTCTTAGATATTTATATTGAGCGGGATTTGAAAAAGGGTCTGTTAACTGAGGTAGAGGCTCAGGAGCTGATGGATCAATTCATTATTAAGTTGAGATTGGTTAGGCAGCTGCGTACCCCTGAATATAATGAGCTTTTTGCTGGGGATCCCAACTGGGTTACGGAAGCTATTGGAGGTATGGGTTTAGACGGCAGAACTTTGGTGACGAAGAATTCCTTCCGTTTCTTGCAGAGTTTGCTTAATCTGGGGCCTGCCCCAGAGCCTAATCTGACAGTCCTTTGGTCAGAAAAGCTGCCCCAAGGCTTTAAGAGATTTTGTGCTAAACTTTCTATCCAGACTGATTCCTTGCAATATGAAAATGATGATTTGATGAGACCAATCTACGGAGACGATTATGGGATAGCCTGCTGTGTATCTGCTATGACTATGGGTAAGCAGATGCAGTACTTCGGAGCTCGTTGCAATCTGGCCAAATCTCTGCTTTATGCTATAAACGGCGGTAGGGATGAGAGAAGTGGTAAATTAGTTGTGCCAGGTATTCCTAAGCTAGAGGGTGAGTTTCTTAACTTTGATGAGGTCTGGCGGAATTATGGACTGGTGCTGGAATATGTGGCTAGCCAATATGTGGACGCAATAAATATCATTCATTATATGCACGACAAATACGCCTATGAAGCAGGCTTGATGGCCTTGCATGATACTAAAGTAGAGCGACTGGCAGCCTTTGGTGTGGCCGGCCTGTCAGTAGCCGCTGACTCTCTTAGTGCTATTAAATTTGCCAAGGTGAAACCTGTAAGAGTTGATGGTCTGGCTGTGGATTTTCATGTTGAAGGTGAATTCCCCTGCTATGGTAATGATGAAGATCGGGTTGATCAGCTGGCGGTACAATTGGTTGAGAAATTTAGTTCTCAATTGAAAAAGCATCCTCTATATAGGGATGCCAAGCATACGATGTCAGTATTGACTATTACTTCTAATGTTGTTTATGGCAAGAAAACAGGTGCTACCCCAGATGGTAGGAAAGCTGGTGAAGCCTTTGCCCCAGGGGCCAATCCAATGCACGGTAGGGACAAAAACGGGGCTTTAGCCTCTCTCAATTCCGTTCGGAAGATTCCTTATAAGGGTGTCTGCCAAGACGGTATTTCCAACACTTTCTCCGTAATCCCCCAAGCCCTGGGTAAAGATGATGAAAACAGACAGGACAATCTGGTTGCTATTCTGGATAGTTACTTCGCTCAAAAGGGACATCATCTTAATGTCAATGTCATAAACCGGGAACTGCTGCTGGATGCTGTGGAGCAGCCTGAAAAATATCCTAATCTGACCATCAGGGTTTCCGGTTATGCCGTGCATTTTCATAAGTTGACCAAGGAACAACAATTAGAAGTAATCAGGAGGACATTCCATGAGCAGATAGCTTAAAGGAGGTACTCATGGGTAAGATCCATTCCATACAAACCATGGGACTTGTTGACGGCCCCGGAATCCGGGGCGTTGTTTTCTTCCAGGGCTGCAGTTTGCGCTGTGCCTATTGTCATAATCCTGATACCTGGGAGCTGAATCGTGGTGGTCAGGAAATGACTGCGGAGGAGATAGTGAATAAACTGGTTAAGTATAAGCCCTATTATGAACGGTCCGGTGGAGGTGTCACTTTTTCTGGTGGCGAACCTTTATTGCAACCGGCGTTCTTGTTGGAGCTACTGGAATGTTGCCGAGAGCAGGGATTGCATACAGCTTTAGATACTTGTGGAGTGGGCTTAGGTGATTATGATAAGATTTTAGATTTAACTGATTTAGTCATTCTTGATCTTAAGCACAGCAACCCTGCAGATTTTAAGGATTTAACGGGAAGGGATATGGATAAGCTCCATGAGTTTATTGTGGCCTTGAATCGTTCAACGGCCAGGGTTTGGATTAGACATGTGGTTGTGCCGAGTATAACTGACAGCAAGGAACATTTGGCTGAATTAAAGAGATTAATAGCCACTGTTAAAAGAGTAGAAAAAGTAGAGCTTTTGCCTTTTCACCAGATGGGGCAGTTTAAATACGAAGCCTTAGGTTATGAATATCGGCTGAGGAATGTGCAACCCCATACGGAGGAAGAGTTTAAAACAATAGAAGAGGAGTTTTTCCGCGATTAAATTATGAAGAATAACAAGAACTGGAGTAGCAGTTCTTGTTATTCTTAAATTTTATTGAATCCAATTATTACAAGTGGAAAAACCGGAACAGATGGGGGACAATTACGTCAGAATAATATGACTCATAGCAGAAATATTATTAATAATCATTGGAGGAGACATGAGGAAAAAACTGATTGGATTGCTTTTAGTAATTTCTTTGCTAGTAACCTGTACTCCAGTAGCGGCTAAGACGCCGACTATTAAGCTAGGGAATGAAATGCTGCTGGAAAGATACAGGGAGATTATTAGGGGTAAAAGGGTTGGTCTTATTACCAACCAAAGTGGCGTCAACAGTAAAG
>JAPXME010000134.1:0-5020 GCA_033809185.1 Clostridiaceae bacterium | reverse complement strand
CACCTCTACCCTCTTAAATAATAAGCGGGCCAAGGGTTTATTTTCCGTAATAATTACATCATTTTCACGGGCTATCTCTTTGATTTTTTCCGCTAGATGATCCTGACCTTTAGCCACAACCATCGGAGCACTCAAACTATCATCGTATTTGATAGCCACGGCTATATGAGTAGGGTTAGTGATTACCACAGTAGCTTTAGGAACTTCTTGCATCATGCGGTGAGAGGCTATTAAGCGCTGTCTCTCCTTGATCCTCGCTTTAATCTGAGGATCACCCTCCATCATCTTATACTCTTCCTTAATTTCTTCTTTACTCATCCGCAAGGATTTCTCATATTCAAATAATTGAAAGCCATAATCGGCCACAGCCAGTACAAACAATACAGCTATCATCCGCCAACAGACAGCAAATGTTATTTCACCTATAGTTGCAATCCCTTGGGCCGGAGGCAAATCCATCAAGATGGCAAGCCTGGGCAGTTCCCCCCAAAGATACTTTACTGCTACATAACCTACCAAGCAGGTTTTAACTGTTGCCTTTAATAATTCGAACAGTGCCCGTTTAGAAAAAATCCGTTTAAAGCCATTAATTGGATTAATTCTATTTAAGTCGAACTTTAAAGGCTCAGAGACGAAGAGGAAGCCTACTTGCATTAAGTTAGCCACAAACCCAGCACCTACTGCTGTAATAATTATTGGCCCTCCCATTTTAACAATGGAAATTAAGGTACTGATAATCAAATGTCGAAGAGTAAGTAAAGTCAACTCTTCCTTGGTATAGGAGATACAAAAATTATACAATCTCTGAAATTCAGCAGCTATATATGGTATCCAAGCCTGTAAAACGAGAATTGACAAGGTGAGTATTATTACCGTTACTAGTTCATTACTCTTAACAATTTGACCCTTTTTTCTGGCTTCTTGCTTTCGTCTTGGAGTCGCCTTTTCTGTCTTTTCACCAGAAAATAGTTGGAGGTCTATTAACAGGAAACCATCAGGTCTCATAATACTACCCTCATAATACTGTCTAATTGCCAGAATAGATGGTCAAATAAGGCATTCAATAAGTGAATAAACAACGGTAAAGTCACAAAAAGTACCCCAAAACCGATAATTATCTTGGCCGGCATACCGACCATAAAAATGTTCATTTGTGGTACAGTTCTTGATACTATACCTAGAATCACATCGACAACAATCAAAGTTCCTACCAAGGGTAAGGATAACTTTAGTCCTGTGGCAAAAAGTTCTCCAAAGAACAGAACTAATTGCTGAGCTACTCCTCCCCTAACAGCGAAACCACCTATAGGAATATGCTGATATGAAGAAACGAGGGCCTTGATGAAAAGATGATGACCATCAATCTGTAAGAAAATCAGCATAGCCAATATGTAATAAAAGTTTCCTATAACTGGAACTTGGGTGCCACTGAGGGGGTCCATTACTTGCACAATTCCGAAACCCATTTGAAAATCCATTTCATGTCCGGCTAATTGAATAGCTGCAAAGATAAACAGAGTAACTAAGGATAGCATAAGTCCAATCAAAAATTCAGAGATTAATACTAGAAATAGATTAAGTCCTAGATCTGGAGCTTGATAATTATTAGCCAAGCCCATAGACCAGCCAAAATAAGTTAAGAATAGAGTTAGCGATGTTTTCCAAATCAGGGGTATATTTTTGGCACTAAAGATTGGGGCCAGCATTAAACCAGAAAAACGTGCTAAGAGAATTAAAATTTTATCAGTTTCTTGCAACAAGGCGGTAATTATATCCATAACATTCTCCCTATTCTACCCTATTGCACTAATCCGGGTATACCGTGCCACAGATTTTTAGTAAAAGCAATTAAGATATTCAGCATCCAGGGTGATAAAAGTACTAAGCAGATTAAGACTACAGTAATTTTAGGCACAAAAGTCAAACTCTGTTCTTGAATCTGGGTTGTAGCCTGAAATAGGCTGATTAAGAGCCCTATTGACAAACTCGCTAATAATAACGGTCCCGCTAGCAGCAAGATAGTATAAATAGCTTCCCTAGCAAGGTAGATCACATACTCTTGAGCCAATTTCTCACCCCCTGCTCAATTAGATAAAACCACGTAATAATGTTTCTACCAAAAGGTTCCAACCATCAACGAGAACAAACAATAACAATTTAAAAGGTAAAGAAATCATCATCGGCGGCAACATCATCATTCCCATAGACATTAAGACACTAGCTACCACCATATCAATAACCATGAAAGGTATGTACAAGATAAAGCCAATAGTAAAGGCTGTCTTTAACTCACTAATAGTAAAGGCCGGGATTATTACCGAAATCGGTAAATCTTCAGGGCTTTGGGGTTTGGGCATCTCTGAATAATTCACAAAAAGAGCCAAATCTTTTTCTCTAGTGTGAGAAAGCATAAATTTTTTTAAGGGTTCCTGTGCTCTCTCTAAAGCAATTTCCTGAGAAATTTCATTATTAATATAAGGTTGCAAGGCATTTTGATTTATATCTGACCAGACAGGTGTCATGATAAAGAAGGTTAAGAAAAGTGCTAACCCAACCAAGACCTGATTTGGCGGCATCTGCTGAGTAGCTAAAGCATTTCGCAAAAAGGAAAAAACGATAACTATGCGCGTAAACGACGTCAGCAGGATCATAATTGCCGGAGCCAAACTCAGAACAGTCAATACGGCCAGAATTTTCAAACTAGCAGCTACACCTTCTGGCTCATTAGAAGTACTCACCTGGAGATCTATTGACGGCAAAGCTATAGGGGCCTCTTCTTCCTGTCCTACAACCCCGGGGTCCTCAACTACCGGAGCCGCATAGAGTACTGTGCTGTAGGTAAATAAGAGCATTATAACCAACAACAAGACCCAAAACCTTTTATTCATCATCCTTGCCTCCTCTGGAGATTCGGTGGAATAAACGTTGGGACCTGTCCAGTTGTTTATCGAGCTCATTCTCGAAGGAGCCCACAGGCGAAGATGTACCGCGGCCATACATTCCGATATCTCTGGAAAACCATTTTTTCAAACCTGCAGGTATTATTTCCTCCCTGATATTTTCCAGATCATCCTTGATGTCGTTCCAGTACTCATCATTAGGGTCTACTTCCTTTAAAATACTGAACTGACCTTCACTAATACCCATTATATAGACTGATCCTAGAATCTCTAACAGATAAATCCCTCTGTTGCTGCCTAAGCCTTGATAATCATAAATTTTTATCCAACTTTTTTGCCGCTGCATTAAATTGCTTTGTCGTCTTAACAACTTCATGGCCAGATAGGTAATAGCAACTATGAAGATCATGCTCAAGATAATCCGCAATAGATACCCACCCATACTGGGTAGTTCAGTGATTATCTCCGAATCCTCTGAAGTTGTAGCCTGAGCTGTGCAATTCAGAAGCATTAGACTAAGGATCACAAGGAAGATAATTGTAGGCAGCTTCTTGACACGTAATCTCATCCTCTTCACCTATGACAGAGCTTTTTGTACTGCTTCCAGCACCCTTTCTGGCTGAAATGGCTTGACAATAAAATCCTTAGCCCCGGCCTGGATGGCGTCGATAACCATAGCTTGTTGGCCCATAGCACTACACATAACAATACGGGCTGTTTTATCTATTTTCATAATCTCTTTTACTGCAGTAATACCATCCATTTCAGGCATTGTTATATCCATGGTGATTAAATCAGGCTTAAGTTCTTTGTATTTTTCTACTCCGATGGCGCCATTTTCAGCTTCTCCTACTACTTCAAAGCCGTTCTTTGACAGGATATCCTTAAGCATCATTCTCATAAAAGCGGCGTCATCTACAATCAAAACGGTACTTGACATTATTGGCTCCTCCTTTAATTCTGCATGCATTGTTATTGTTATTTTAAGTTTTTAACCCTATCAGTGGGAGATAATATTTCAGTTATCCGTACACCAAAGTTTTCGTCTATGATGACTACCTCACCTTTAGCTAGAGGCTTACCGTTAACTAAAACATCAACAGGTTCACCTGATAATTTATCTAATTCTACTATGGAGCCGGTGTTCAATTCTAGGATATCCTTAACCTTTTTATTGGTTCTCCCCAGCTCAACTGATAATTGTAAGCCAACATCTAGGATTATATTAAGATTAGGCGGAGAATTTACTGGTGTCGGTGTTGGGGAAAATTCTGGGAAATTAGCCTGAGCAACCGGTACCTGCGGTTGGAAACTCTCCCTCATTGGTTGAACCTGTTCTTGAACTACTGACTGAGTATGAGTAGCCGCAACAGGCTGTGCAGTAGCTTGGGCCTGCTGAGAGACATGAGCCTCTTCAGAATTAGAAGCCTCCAGTTCATTCTTCCGCAGAACTTCTTTAATTAAAGCCTTGGCGAAGTCGACAGGTAATAACTGCATCATCTCACTGTCTACCAGTCCTTGAATAACCATGCGAAAAGCAATCTTAATAACCGCATCTTCTTCTTCAACCAAGATCTCCCGCTCATCTAATTGTAACAAATCTAAGCTAGGAGGGGTAATATCAATTCTCTTCTCTAACATTTGAGAAAGGGAAGTACAAGCAGACCCCATCATTTGGTTCATAGCCTCAGCGATAGCGCTAAGATGCAAATCATTTAATTCCAACGGCGGGTTATTACCATCTCCGCCCATCATCAGATCTACGATTACCCCAGCATCATATGTGTGAATAATTAAGACATTAGAACCTTCTAAACCTTCGTTATAATCCACATCTACAATAACATAAGGCTTAGGATACCTCTCACGTAATTCCTTGATTGTGGTACTTTCGATTTGCGGCGTGGTAATTTCAACTTTCTTACCAAGTAATGATGAAAGAGTGGTGGCAGATGTACCCATGGCTATATTTGCAATCTCACCAAGAGCATCTGCTTCTACAGGAGAAAGATATTTATTGACTGAACTATCCCTCTCTTGGGGCTGCTCACCTTCAGGAAACGTATCATTAAGCAGAGCATCTATTTCTTGTTGGGAAAGCACACTACTCATTCTCTTCA
>JAPXME010000133.1:0-5103 GCA_033809185.1 Clostridiaceae bacterium | reverse complement strand
GTGCAGTTATCCAGCAAATTACCTTCCTCTATTGGTAAAAAGAGTGTGGAATAAAGACAATAATTGATCAAAAAAAGCTGCCTAATTGGCAGCTAAGATTAGATAAGTTTATTGTTGGACAGCCTGATTTAAATCCTCGATTAGCTTATCCACGTCGATACCGTGAGCCTGTGCACCTTGACTGATGTTCTCAAAGCGTGCGGCGGCACAACCGAGACAGCTCATGCCATGCTTCATAAACACATCAACGGATTCAGGATATTGTCTAACAACATCTGTAATAGTCATGTCTTTAGTTATTTTCATAAGTGTTCCTCCTTTATATTGTCTAACTGTCAGTATAGCAAAAATACCTTGTGGTAACAAGAAGCTCTCTTTGATACAGGGCTGCTTTATTTTCTCTTTTTAATATTTATAGTTTACTTTAGAAGGGATTTAATTATACAATAGCTTTACAAGCTTTACAGTAGTTAACAGTATGTTAATCTAAACCAAGGTAACCATGCAGGGATACGCAAGGCAGTTGTCGAACTACTATAGCTTGCCTAGCTATCCACCTTTTTACTACTACCCATGAACAGGGGGATAATGATGAGACAGGCCAGAATAATAATCGTTGCCTTGCTTCTCACCTTAATATTAATAGTGACAGCTTGCAGTACCGAACAAGAAAGCCAAGTTATATCTGAACCAGTAAAAAATCCCACCAGTGAGAGAGTACCACAAATGCCTTTAGACAGAAACTCTATGGCTTACAAAGATCGGATGGCTAAGGTTAAAGCTAATGAAGCAGGACAGATAATGATCTTAATGTACCATGTCATTGGAGCTGAGAAAGAAGGAGACTGGTCGCAGACTGCTGATAATTTCCGGAGGGATCTACAAACCCTTTTTGATCAGGGATATTCCTTACTAAGTCTCCGTAATCTGGTTTCTAATAATATTGATACTCCCGAAGGAAGAACTCCAGTTGTGCTAACCTTCGATGACGGGACTGTAGGTCATTTTCGCTATTTAGAAGAAGACGGGAAAAAAATAATTGACCCGGACTGTGCTGTTGGGATTCTGTTGGATTTTGCCGAGAAGAACCCCTTATTTGGACATACAGCTACATTTTTTGTTAATGACCGCCCCTTTGGTCAAGGAGCCTATTGGCAGGAAAAACTCCAACATTTAGTTGACCTGGGCTTTGATATTGGCAACCATACCCTAACTCATCCCAAACTGAACCAGTTAAGCGATCAGGAGGTTCAGGAGGAGATTGCCGGGCTAGCCCAACTAGTTCATGAAGTGGTATCTCATTATCATGTAACTACTTTGGCATTACCTTATGGGATTTCACCGAAAAATGCTTCTTTAGCTGGGACTGGGAGTGCGGGAGACTTTTCTTATAGAAATGTTGCCGTCTTACGAGTAGGAGCTAATCCTACTGTAGCGCCTAATGTTCATGGTTTTAGTCCCTTGGCTTTACCGCGGGTTCAGGCCAGTACCAAGGAATTAACAAAGTGGTTAGATCACTTCCAGAAGAACCCGGAAGAACGATATATCAGTGACGGCAATCCTGCCACTATAGTTGTACCGGCTGACAAGGAAGAGTTAATAGATAAGAGTACTTTAGATCAAAAGAAATTGATTACTTGGTAGATAAGGCAAGCTCCCGATTTTTGTTGGGCTTTTTGCAGGGATAGATATTTTTATAGGGGAAACCCTTTTTTTTTGCCATGAAAAAATATAAATTAATTAAGCATTCATAATTATTGAACTAAGTAATGCTATAGAAAAATGGAGGATGAATTTCATGAGTGAAATCCGAGGTTTAGTAGGCTTAAGGCCGGTAGATAATGAGGCGATGGTCAGAATTTCAGTACCGCCTTATGATGTGATCAAGCCAGGCAGTAAATTAGAAGAAGTCCTCCGGGATAATCCTTCTTCGCTATACCATATTACCCTAGGTAATTTTCCAGAAGTATCACTAAGTGAGCTTATAGATAGAGAAGAGCTTATTAAGGATGATGTGGCCAGTTTTTATATCTATGAACAACAATATGGCCAAGTAACTCGCACTGGTGTACTTACGGCCACTAAGGTTACTCCCTATGAGGAAGGAAAAATAATTAGGCATGAAAAAACCTTTGATGATAAAGTAAAGGGTCGATTAGAACTGCGGCGGAAAACAGGCTATACTTTTGAACCAGTGTTTTTGTTGACTAAGGCTCCTTTAGATAATCTGCTCCAAGAGATTAAAGCCAAATATCAACCGCTATACCAATTCACCTCGAATTTCCAAGCAAATTCTGAACTACATGGAATAAGAAATCGCGTTTTCCGGGTAGAAGAAGATAGTCAAGAAGGAGCATTGTTAAAGGAAATGATCAGCCAAGGTCCTCTGTACATCGCTGATGGTCATCACCGTTATCACGCTTCACTTCTTAATAAACAGACCCATTGCTTAGCTTATATCTGTGAAACAAAAGAAGCCAAAATCCAGGCTTATAACAGAGTAGTTAAGGGGATAGTACCATTTGAGAAAATCAGGGATCGTCTACCCTTAGTTGAAACAGAAGAATTCCGGACTCCTCCTAAGCATCATTTTGCTTTATATTCAGCCCAGGGAGCCTATCACCTAAAAGCCCAGTCTGTGCCGGAAACGGATCCTGTAGCTAGATTAGACTGCAGTATCTTGGAGAGAGAATTATATCCCCTCCTAGGTTTAAATAAGCAAATGATTACTGATTCCCGCTATTTTGATTATTATCCTGAGCAGGATCTGAAAAAAATGTGTCAAGTGGTTGACGAAGGTCAATATGATCTAGCAATTGCCCTGCATCCTGTTTCTAGTGAGGAGCTATTGGCTGTAGCTGATGCTGGAATTGTGGATACGGATATTGTCATGCCGGAGAAATCAACGTTTTTTGCCCCTAAAATTCTTTCCGGAATCGTTATCTATAAACATACAATTGATTGATTAGTTCACAATTTAAATTGGAAAAAAATCTAAATCGTGGTAAGATCCTTTAGAATAGTATGCTACACAAAAGGAGTTAGTGTACAAAGATGAGAGCAATTATTATTGGCGCAGGTAAGATTGGGTATCATATTGCCCAAGTCTTGGCCCGAGAAAACCATGATGTGGTCTTGATCGAAATGAATGAAGAGCGAATCAAAGCCATGGAAGATACCTTGGATATTCAAGTTATCATTGGTAGTGGTACTAGTTATCGAGTATTAGAGGAGGCCGGAGCCAAAGAGGCTGATTTACTAGTTGCTGTGACAGAAGTAGATGAAGTCAACATGATTTCCTGTGTAATAGCTAAACAATACGGTGTTGATAAGACTGTGGCCCGAGTCCGCAACCAAGAGTATATTATGGAGAAAAAATATCAAGGCGGCCTTTTCTCAGACATTGATCTGGTTATCAACCCTGAAATGGAAACTGCTCGGGAAATTGCTAAATTAATCGAAGTACCAGAGGCCCAGGATGTAGTGTATTATGCCAATGGTATGGTTCAATTACTGGAACTGCAGATACCGGAGACAGCTACAGTTATAGGAACTAAACTAAAGGATTTAAAAGCAGATTTCTCATATTTAATCGTAGCTATCTTACGCAATGGTAAAATGCTGATCCCTCGTGGTGATGATCGGATTGAAGCTGAGGATATTGTTTTTGTAATGGCTAAGCTCAAAGAGATGATCAAGGTAGAACAGCTCCTAGGAATGCAAAGGCTTAAGACTAGCAAGGTCATGATTATAGGCGCTAATTTGGCAGGTTTAAATCTAGCCAAGTTACTGGAAGATAAGAGAATTCAAGTAAAATTAATCGAAAAGCAACATAAACGTGGCCGGGAGGTAGCCCAGCAACTGAAGAATACTATTGTCATCCACGGTGACGGCATGGATTTAGATCTTTTAAAATCTGAGGGTATAGAAGATATTGATGTCTTTGTTTGCTTAACTGATGATGACAAATTAAATCTACTGGCAGGTTTATTGGCCAAACACTATGGGGCCAAAAGAGTTATTGCTCAGGTTAGACAATCTGACTACGTTGCCTTAATGGAAAGTGTAGGGATAGATGTGGGCATAAGTCCACGCCTATTAACGGCGGAGTCTATTCTCCGTTTTATCAAGAGAGGTCGAGGAGTTATTTCTGTGACCTTACTATGTGATGAAAGGGCAGAGATGCTGGAGGTCATATTATCTGAGGGCTCCAGATTAGTAAACAAGAAAATCAAAGAGCTGAACTTTCCCAAGGGGGCTATAATCGGTTCAATTATGCGAAAAAATGACGTACTGATTGCTACTGGTGATGATATCCTGCAAGTCGGGGATATGATCTCAGTATTTGTTCTGCCTCAAGCCCTAAGAAGAGTCGAAGAGTATCTGGATATTATTTAAGTAAGAAGGATCGGACAAGACGATGAATTATCGAAAAATTATTTCGTTGGTGGGTTTGATTCTGGTTATTGTTGGCTTGGCAATGTTCTTGCCCATCATTTGGTCTTTATATTATGGTGAAGCTGATTGGCCGGTTTTTCTAATTTGCGGCACAATCACTGCAGGGATTGGTTCTTTACTTTATTGGTTAAATAAATCAGCTGGGGATTTTCGCAGTCGTGAATCATTTGTAGTAGTAACCTTTGGTTGGTTTCTGGCTTCTGTTTTCGGGTCTGGGCTGTACTTATTTTCAGGCTCTTTGCCAACCTTTACTGATGCGTTTTTTGAGACGATGTCTGGATTTACGACCACCGGAGCTAGTGTGATAGCTAATGTGGAAAGCCTAAGCCACGGGATAATATTTTGGCGCAGTCTCACTCACTGGTTGGGCGGCATGGGTATTGTTGTCCTTTTAGTTGCTATTCTTTCTTCAGTAGGAGTCGGGGCTATGCAAATGTATCGTGCTGAAGCACCGGGTCCGCTGGCCGAGAAGATAAAGCCAAGGCTCAGGGAGACGGCTAGAATCCTCTGGTATACTTACTTAATATTTACTGTTCTTGAAACATTAGTTTTGTGGCTAATGGGAATGTCCCTATTTGATGCCTTATGTCATGCTTTTGGCAGCATTGCTACAGGTGGTTTTTCCACCAAAAGTATGAGTATTGG
>JAPXME010000132.1:0-5103 GCA_033809185.1 Clostridiaceae bacterium | reverse complement strand
GTCTTGTATTATTGCAAAAGATATGGTGGGCGATGACGGGATCGAACCGCCGACATCTTGCTTGTAAGGCAAGCGCTCTCCCAGCTGAGCTAATCGCCCTTATATGGTGGGCCCACCTGGGATCGAACCAGGGACCAACCGGTTATGAGCCGGTTGCTCTACCGCTGAGCTATAGGCCCATACAGCTCTCGAAAAGACATAGATTATTGTATTACATTCAGGCCGCTGGGTCAATAGTAAAAATCGGCAATCAATCTAAATAATCTTTTAACTTACGGCTCCGACTGGGATGCCGCAGTTTTCTTAAGGCTTTAGCCTCAATTTGCCGGATTCTTTCCCTAGTAACCCCAAACTCCTGACCAACCTCCTCCAGCGTACGGGCGCGGCCATCATCTAATCCAAAGCGAAGCCGTAGAACTTTTTCCTCTCTGGGGGTTAAGGTTTCTAAGACCTCTTCCAGTTGTTCCTTTAAGAGTATAAAGGACGCAGCCTCCGCTGGTGCAGGGGCATCATCATCTTCAATAAAGTCACCTAAATGACTATCTTCTTCTTCACCAATAGGTGTTTCTAAAGAAACAGGCTCCTGGGCAATCTTTTGGATTTCTCTCACTCTTTCAGGAGTTATATCCATTTCTTGAGCAATCTCTTCCGGAGTTGGATCACGTCCCAGTTCTTGTAATAACTGGCGGGAAACTCTGACCAATTTATTGATGGTTTCCACCATATGCACCGGGATGCGGATGGTTCTAGCCTGGTCAGCTATTGCCCTTGTAATAGCCTGACGAATCCACCAGGTTGCATAAGTACTAAACTTAAAACCTTTGCGGAAATCAAATTTTTCAACAGCCTTAATCAAACCCAAGTTACCCTCTTGGATCAAATCTAAAAATAGCATACCTCTGCCTACATAGCGCTTGGCAATACTTACTACCAGCCGTAGATTAGCTTCAGCTAGTTTGCGTTTAGCCTCTTCGTCTCCTGCTTCCATTCTCTTGGCTAAAATAACTTCCTCTTCTGCGGAAAGTAACGGTACACGACCAATTTCTTTTAGATACATACGGACAGGATCATCTATGCCAACACCTTCAGGAACCGAAAGATCAATATTCTCAACCTCTTCAGTTTCTTCCTCTTCCAGGTCAGTTGGTTCATCCACATCATCAAGGCTTTCTGAATCACTAGCATCAGGTATAACTTCGATATCCGCAGCACTTAAATACTCGTATATCTCTTCTATCTGCTCAGGGGCGATGTCCATATTCTGGAATATAGCCATAATCTCATTAAAAGCAAGTTGGCCTTGCTTCTTACCCTTATTGACCAGTTCCTTGAAGCCTTCAATTTTTAGCAGCTCGCTATCTTTTTCTTTCATATCTTGTCCCCTCCCTTCCGCAGGGTAGCTGATAATCTTTGTTTTTCTCTAACCAGTTGCTGGATTTGAGCCATTACTTCCACAGAGCTACTAATGTCACCGGCTTCTTCCAGCTTACTCATTAAACTACTTTTTTCGTTAATAGTTCTATTCAGTCCTTCCAAGACTAGATTTGTTAAACAATCCTGGAATACTCTCTCGGTATCCTGATGTTCCTCCTCAAGGAGTAATTCAGGTAAAACCTGTTGAGCTTCCGGGTTATCTATCAGTGAAATCAAATCGTTCGCCTTAATATTATGACCAGCCTGCAGTAATAAATAATAAGACTGGTAAATTTCTTTATAAATTGGGTCAATAAAAAGGTCCTTTCCGCCATTTTCTTCGACTTTCTCTATTAATTGAGGGTTTTCAAAGATAATACGCAACACATTCCTTTCGGCCTTAGTACTAGCGGAATGTTTTACTCTTCTTCTACCCGCCGGTTCAGTTTGCCGAGAAACATCAGATAATGTCTGTACTTTTCTCAGTTCAGCGTGAATTGTTGATTCGGGTATAGATAATTCCTCAGAGACCTTCTGGATAAAAGCCTGTCGTGCTACTGGACTGTGTACTTGTCTGATGTCTTCAACCAACATTTGCACTATCTGAACTTTGCCCTGAATAGTATCTGTCTCATATTTGTCCATCAGGCTTTGTAATTTATATTCTAAATATGTCGGAGCCTTTTTAACTAGTAATTTAAATTCCTCAGCTCCAACCATCTTTAGAAAATCATCCGGATCCTTACCGTCAGGTATCTGGACAATATTTATGCGACATCCTAGCTTCTGTAGCACATCAATACCACGGAGAGTAGCTTCCTGTCCGGCAGTATCCGAGTCAAAACAAGTTGCAATATTATAAGTAAACCGCATTAATAAGCGGACTTGTTCCGGTGTAAGGGCTGTCCCCAAAGCTCCAACAGCATTAGTGATCCCATGCTGGTAAGCACTTATAACATCCATATAGCCTTCCATAATGATGGCTTGATCCATATTCCTGATATCACCCCGGGCCAGATTCAAACCGTAGAGGTTTTTACCCTTATTAAAAAGTGGTGTATCAGGTGAATTTAAGTATTTTGGCTGGTTATCGTCCATAACCCGACCACCAAAACCAATAACTTTTCCACGTAGATCACAAATTGGAAACATCACACGGTTACGAAACCGATCTATTAAGTTTCCGGTCTTACTCCTACTGGCTAGACCCAAAGTAATCATTTCCTCAGGACTAACGCCTTCCTGGTTCAGATAGCGAACCAAGTGATCCCAGCCATCAGGAGCATATCCTAACAAAAACTTTTCGACTGTCTCTGCACTAAGACCGCGTCTTCTAAGATAAGCTAGAGCGTCCCGTCCTAAATTACCCTGCAAAACATTTTGATAGAAATTAGCTGCCAATTCATTGATATGTTGATATCTCTTTCTTAATGAATTTTGTTTCGCCTGGGCAGGAGAAACAGCCTTCCTAGGCATCTCTACACCATACTTTTTGGCTACATAAGCCACAGCATCAGGGAATGAGAGTGCATTTTTTTCCATTATAAAAGAGAAAACGTTGCCGCCTTTTCCACAGCCAAAACAGTGAAAAATCTGTTTATGAGGTGAGACGACGAAAGAAGGCGTTTTCTCAGCATGAAAAGGGCAGAGTCCTTTATAGTTTTGCCCCTGCTTATTTAAACGTACATAGTCCCGAATGACCTCAACAATGTCTGCTCTGTGGCGAAGGTCAAGAATAAATTCTTCTGGTATTTGACCCGACACGACCACCACCACCCTATACTAGTCATTCTTCATTTCGCCATATATATTCAATTTTCCTGCTTTTTCGTGAAAGTTCTTGTCCAGTAGTTGTCACTGATAGATCGAAAAAGAATAACAGAAAACAATAACAATTATTCGTGAGTAATTCGGATTATCCTTCTTTTCAACTACTACTTTTCTTCATTGATATTATTCGGCATTTTTTGTAATTTATCCCCTTTATAGCTTGCGAGGGCTAATCCCAATCTTTGCTGCAAGGCACAAATGACCGTGGCATAACCAATTCCTTGAAGACATTGACGCAATAATTATCAGTCATTCCCGAGATATAATCGGTGACGCCACGCTCTACCCCTTCCTCTTTGGCAATTTCACGGTAAAATGGCGGTAAACTATCTGGGTTCTTACAAAAATGTCGAAAAACATATTCAACTACTAAGGCTGCTCTTTCCCGTTCAGCTTGGCAGATCGGTCCTTTATAGATATTCTCAAACATAAATGAACGCAAATCTTGTAAAGCCTTCTCCACTGGCGGACTTAGAGAAATCCTAATATCCCCTTGAGCAATATTTCGTCGGCTTTGTGAAATTAAGTCCTGGACCAGTGTATTAATTCTTTCGCCATGGCTATAACCTAAAATATCAAGATATTCCTTATTAATGTCCTCTAGGCGTAACACTCCCGCCCTAATACTGTCATCAATATCATGTTGGACATAGGCAATCTTATCGCTGTATCTAACTACTTGTCCCTCTAATGTACTACTGCCACTAGGTTTTTTACCGAACCCACTATGGTGCATAATTCCGTCAAGCACTTCCCAGGACAAGTTAAGCCCTGGACCAAGTCGGCCTTTTTCCAAGCGGGTAAGAACCCGGATACTGTTCTCATTATGGCGAAAACCATCAGGAAGGAGATTATTAAGTACATCTTCACCAGTATGAGAAAAGGGTGTATGTCCTACATCATGTCCTAAGGCGATAGCCTCAATTAGATTCAAATTAAGCCGTAGAGCCTTACCGATAGTCTGAGCAATCTGACTAACCTCTAAAGTATGGGTTAAGCGGGTTCTATAGTGATCATTCTCTGGAGTAATATAGACTTGAGTTTTATGGCTTAATCTACGAAATGACTTAGAATGTATAATCCGATCCCGATCCCGCATAAAGCAAGTTCTTACATCATCGGCCTCTTCAGCTATAGCTCTACCCTTAGATTCAGCTGCTCTGACAGCATAAGGAGCCAGGGTCTTCTGTTCCAGCTCCTCAATCTCTAGCCTAATATTCATAGTCTGATCCCTCTTAAAAATTTCTCTGCTTAATATTTAAGTAACTTAATAAATTACTTAATAAGTAATTACTCCTCAAATGCAAATAATCCTGCAAAAATTATGACTATAAAGTAAATTGTACTCCACTTTCGTTCTTAATATTTTCCGACGCATAAAATAGCTAAGAATAAAGCTACCAAGGGTATCATACTGCCCCATAATAACTGGGATAAACTATGTCGTTTCGTTTTTAAAGATGCCCAGAAGACTAATAAAATCAAGGCTAAACAATAAAAAATAGCCTCTAGACCAACAAATAAGACTAATAAAGCCGTCGGTCCTACCACTCCGCCTGAATGACCGCTGGCACGAATCTTCAGGACTCTATTAAAAAGTAAAATCCCCAGACCGGAAAAAAAGTAGGTCAGATAAATTAGAAGAACGGCACGGGGTACTCTCGCAATCAAGACATAAACCATTCCACATACATATCCTATTATGGCCATTACTATAGCTAGATTACGTTGTCCCTCTCTACCTTTATCCCTGAACTTCGGAATAAAGGGCTGTAAGGGATAAGCCGTCAAAGGTAATACTGTAAGAAATATGACCGCTGAGAGATAATTCTTAAGGCCTTGAAATAGCTCAGGCCTTAT
>JAPXME010000131.1:0-5134 GCA_033809185.1 Clostridiaceae bacterium | reverse complement strand
GCATAATGATGAGTTATTAAGTCAACTCCCTTTTGACCTCTTCCATCATGAAGACTTCTAGAATGTCTCCTTCTTTTATGTCATTAAATCTTTCTAAGCCTACACCAAATTCATAACCTGCTGTTACTTCGCGGGCATCATCCTTAAAGCGTTTCAAGGAGTCAATCTCCCCTTCATGGATGACAATACCATCTCTAATAACTCTTACTTGAGAATTACGGGTAATTTTTCCTTCAGTAAGATAACAACCAGCCACAGTACCGACCTTAGGAACCTTAAAGGTTTGTCTTACTTCAGCACTACCTATAATTACTTCGCGAATATCTGGTTTTAGAAGACCACTTAAGGCCGCTTTTACATCTTCAATAGCACTATAGATTACCCGATAGAGACGGATGTCAATCTCTTGGGCTTCCGCAATTTTACGAGCGTTAGTATCAGGGCGTACATTGAATCCAATAATAATTGCATTGGAAGCATCAGCAAACATTACATCAGTTTCAGTAATCGCCCCAACCCCTTGGTGAATCACATTAACCCGTACTTCGTTATTAGATAACTTCTCCAAAGAAGAACGTAAAGCTTCAATGGAACCCTGTACGTCAGCCTTGATAATGATATTCAAGTCCTTGATTTCACCTTGTTGGATTTGATTGAATAAATCGTCTAAAGAAATTCTAGAACGGGCATTAATTACCTCTTCCCGTTTTTGTGCACTTCTTTCACTGGATATCTGCTTAGCCAACTTTTCATCTTCTACTACCTGGAAGATGTCGCCGGCTTGAGGTACATCAGAAAGTCCAATAATCTCTACAGGTGTGGATGGTAAGGCTTTCTTTATTTTCCGGCCTTTATCATCCTGCATGGCTCTAATTCTACCGGAGGTTGTACCAACTATAATGAAATCTCCGATTTCTAAGCTACCGTTTTGCACCAGAATTGAGCTTACAGGTCCTCTAGACTTATCCAGTTTGGCTTCAATAACTGTACCTTTGGCTTTACGATTAGGATTAGCCTTCAAATCCGAAATCTCAGCTACCAAGAGAATCATTTCCAGTAAGTTTTCTAAGCCTTCATGAGTTCGAGCTGACACATTGACACAGATCGTATCCCCGCCCCAATCTTCCGCTACCAGACCATGATTTGTCAGGTCTTGCTTGATCCGTTCAGGGTTAGCTTCTTCCTTGTCGATTTTATTGATCGCTACGATAATTGGTACTTTAGCAGCTTTGGCGTGGTTAATTGCCTCGATAGTTTGCGGCATAATACCATCGTCTGCTGCTACTACTAAAATTGCTATATCAGTTACTTGTGCTCCCCGAGCCCTCATGGCAGTGAAAGCCTCGTGCCCCGGTGTATCTAAGAAAGTAATCTTTTTACCCTTCAGTTCAACCTGGTAAGCACCAATATGCTGGGTAATACCACCAGCCTCTGTAGAGATTACATTAGTTTGTCTTATAGCATCAAGCAGTGATGTTTTACCATGGTCAACATGACCCATTATAGTTACTACCGGCGGACGCTCTTTTAAGTCCTCTGGCTTATCCGGTTCTTCAGCCAATAATATCTCTTCTTTATTAGCTTTGACATCAGCAGTAATCCCGAATTCTTCAGATAATAGTACTACCGTATCCACATCTAATTCCTGATTGATAGTAGCTATTATGCCAAGATCCATAAGTTTCTTAATTACTTCGGCTACCTTTTTATTGATCAAATGGGCAAATTCCTGCACAGTCATACTATTCTCAACGGTAATATGCTTAATTGACACCGGGATTATCTCCCGTTGTTGTTTTTGAGCATTCCTCCTATTGTGCTTTCCGAATTTACCTTTTTTATTACCACCGAAACCCCTACGATCATCGAAACGGGTATTCTTTTTACCCTGTACTTTAGTAGTTCCGCCACGTTCATAGGCTTTTTCGCCTACTTGTTTCTCCGCTATTGACATTATGGGATCAGTCTCATGATCAGGCGACGATGAATGAGTTTGTTGCTTTTTGTGACCAGTAGCCTGGTCTTGTTTCGTTCCTGGTTTTTGACTGCTTTTAGTCTTAGCTTTGTTTCCTTGATTAGCTGCAGGTCTAAACTCCTCATAGCCACGACCTTTATGAGTTGTACCTTTAGTCTTTCCTTGGGGCTGTTCTTTTTTCTGAGCTTTTTCACCTTTAGACTTAGCTGGTTCGGAAGAAGAAGCATCTTCCGATTTCTTATCAATATTTAAAACCATATTCTTGATCCGATTGACTTCCGCGCTTGGAATCGTACTCATGTGATTTTTTATTGTATCCCAGCCCAAATACTGTAGCTTTTCTAATAGTTCTTTGCTGGTCATATTCATCTCTTTAGCCAGCTCATAGACGCGTTTCGTAGCCATCTAATCACCTCCGTTAGTTTCTGGTAACCCCTGCTCCTCTAAGGCCAATTTTTTCAAGATGGCCTCAGCCATTTTACTGTCTTTTATCCCAATAATACCCCGGGGCGACATTCCCAGGGTCTGACCGAATTCTTCTTTATCTCCGAGTACTGCATAAGGCAGTTGTAAATCTTGGCACCATTTTATCCAGTTTTTCTGCCTTTTATCCGGCATATCCTCGGCTATAAGAACCAAACTTACCTGACGGCGTTTTAATCCTGCCTCCAGGGCTGCCTCCCCGCTAATCAAATAATTACCTTTGCGGGCAAAGCCTAATAATGTCTTGATACTAGGTGGTATCTTCATATCCTAATCCTATCTTTAACCTGTCAATAACTTCTTCCGATATTGGGTGCTCAAGGCTTTTTTGCATACGATTTGATTTCAAGGCTTTCTTGAGACATTCTTTATTGGGGCAAATATAAACGCCGCGTCCAGATTTTTTTCCGGTAGAATCCAACAAAATTTCTGCTTCAGGGGTACGTACAATCCTGATCAGTTCTTTTTTGGGTTTCATTTCTTGACAACCTACACACAATCTTAAAGGGATTTTTTTTGGACGCATATAATCATCCCTTTCTATTCTTCATTTTCCTCTGTAAATTCTTCGTTTAACCCTTCATCGATTTCATCATAATAATCTTCTTCTCTTTCGTCCCTATCTGACAATGATAACTCCTCAGCTTGGGACTCACTTTTGATATCGATCTTCCAGCCTGTTAACTTAGCAGCCAACCGAGCATTTTGACCTTCCTTACCAATAGCAAGTGAGAGCTGATAATCAGGAACTACTACACGAGCAACCTTATCTTCTTCCATTATATCCACTGAAACTACTTTAGCCGGACTTAAAGCATTAGCGATAAATTTAGCTGGTTCTTCACTCCACTTGACTATGTCAATCTTTTCTCCCTTTAATTCATTAACTATACTCTGGACTCTTAAACCCTTGGGGCCTACGCAAGAGCCTACAGGATCAATGTTTTCATCTGTGGAATAAACAGCAATCTTAGAACGAGCCCCGGCTTCCCGAGCAATTGATTTAATCTCCACAGTACCATCATGGATTTCTGGTACCTCTAATTCAAAGAGACGCTTCAATAATCCAGGATGAGTGCGTGAGACCATAATCTGGGGACCTTTAGTAGTCTTCTTGACATCGATAATATAGGTCTTGATCCGGTCATTTTGCTTATACTCATCGGTAGGCATCTGTTCATTTTGAGTTAAGATGGCTTCTGTTTTACCAAAGTCAATATAGACATTTTTGTTTTCAATCCGCTGTACCACACCGGTTACAATATCACTTTCCCGATTAGCATACTCATCGAAAATCATATCTCTTTCAGCTTCACGGATCTTTTGCAGAATCACATTCTTGGCTGTTTGGGCTGCAATACGACCGAAATCCCTAGGGGTTACCTCAGACTCTACAATATCCTCCAATTCATAGCGAGGATCTAAGGTTCTAGCCTCTTCCAGGGAAATCTCCGTTCTGGGATCAAGCACTTCTTCCACAATTTTTCTCCGGGAATATACTCCGATTTTCCCAGTAGTTTTGTCAATCTGCACCCGTACATTTTGCAGTGCGCCAAAGTTCTTTTTATAGGCTGCTATTAAAGCTACCTCTATGGCTTCCAGAAGAACATCGGTATCTAGCCCTTTTTCCTTTTCCAAGGTTGATAAGGCTTCAATTAGCTCCACATTCATTTTTTATTATTTTCCCCTCCTAATCTACCCAAGCCAATCTTACTTGGGCTATCTGTTTTCTTGGAATTTCCACTGGGCGATCATTATCTAGTATTAAATTCAATGTCTCCTTAGTGACCTCACCTAAAAGCCCTTGCAATTTTTTCTGCCCTTCCCAAGGAGCATATAATTGCACATTAACAAGATAATCACGGAATTTTACAAAATCCTTTTCCCTTTGTAATACTCTCTCTATTCCTGGGGAAGAAACCTCTAAAAAATAAGCCTGGGAGATAGGATCCTTTTCATCGAGTAAGTCTGATATTTTACGGCTAGCTCTCTCACAATCATCTAAGTCTACACCGTCTTCCTTATCGATAAAAATCCGTAAATACCAGGATGCACCTTCTTTGACGTATTCCACAGATACAAGCTCTAGACCTAGCTCTTCTACACTGGATTCCACCAAATTAAAGACAAGATCTTCAATTTTCTCCGACAAAGCAAACACCTCCCAGATAATATTCATAGAGTAACAGACTAACCCTACTGTAATCACTGTTATGTAGTTTATAGCTGTAGATATAATTCAGGTATTCTTGAACATATTGCCAAGTAGAATACGAAAGAGTGGGATGGCCCCACTCTAGATGCACGCATTACTCTACACTTTCAGCTATCATTGTAACACAACTACTAATAGTTGGCAAGGTGACCACCAAATATGAAATAGTGATGTCCGTTATAGTACTTCAAAAAAGCTAATCTGATCATCCTCTGGCAAGTCATCTAAGCTCCCGTGGTTAGCCAAGCATTCAATAACAGTCTTGCTTACTTTAGCCCTAACACGCAAATCCTCTCTAGAAGTAAAGGGTTTTTCCTCCCGAGCTTTCACTATATTGGCAGCAGCTGAGGCCCCCAAGCCCGGTAATGAGACTAAGGGCGGTAACAGCACCCGGCCCCCGTCTAAAATCAGAAAACGACGGTCATCAGAGGAATTTAGATCAACACGGCGCAGACTAATAT
>JAPXME010000130.1:0-5150 GCA_033809185.1 Clostridiaceae bacterium | reverse complement strand
GTTGAGAATTTAGCTACAAATGTCAGATTATCTGTTCAGGTAGAAGTTAGATAATTGCCAGCAACTATGAAGCGGATTTTGTATCAAGTCAGACAAAAGGATAGTATTACTTCGGTGAAGTAAGAAAAAGTAATAGAGGACACTGGGTGTCCTCTATTACTTTTGAATATATCTTATAAACTATTCTGAATAGACGTAGACATAGTTTTTACCTCTGTTTTTAGCTTCATACAAGGCCTCATCTACTTTTTCCAGCAGTTCTTCCATAGTATCAGCATCTTCGGGAAAAGCGGCAATGCCGAGAGAAACACTGACATTAGGATAGGGTAGTAGTTTAGGATCGATGAGAATGGAGGTTCGGATTTTTTCTGCCACTTTTTTACTGTCTTCCTTGGAGGTATAAGGCAAGATCATGGCGAATTCG
This sequence comes from Clostridiaceae bacterium, assembly GCA_033809185.1. GTDB lineage: Bacteria > Bacillota > Peptococcia > DRI-13 > JAPXME01 > JAPXME01. The sequence goes on along the minus strand of JAPXME010000130.1, from coordinate 4,726 downwards.
TCACCTCCGAAGCGGGCTGTGAAATCAGTGCCTCTTTGGGAATGTACCTTCAAGGTTGCAGCGACTACTTTTAGAACAAAATCGCCGTGGTGATGTCCTTTGTTATCGTTTAATTGTTTAAAATCATCTAGATCCACCAGGATTAGTGAAAACGGAGTTTCACCGGCAATTAGCCTTTGCAGGTGATAATCAAAATAACGACGGTTACTTACTTTAGTCAGTGGATCCTGATTAGCTTGGAAAGAATAAGTCAGCCGAAGTTGTTTAGTCAGAAGGGCTGCACAGCAAGCAATCACAAAAAAGCTAATAATCTGGAGAATGATAGGCACAAGCCAGTAACCTTGAATAATAGCCAGGATAAGGTAAGAAAGGCCAGAAAGTCCTGTTATAGAATAAAGATTCCCGGGTTTTTGGTTAAAGGCGGAAATGATAATCGGTAGAAGATAAAAGGTGGCCAGGACATGGATATAACGATCTAGGAAATAAAGAAAGATAGTAAGGAACAAAAGATCTATGACAATACTAATAGGGAATATCATGTCCAGGGATTGTAGAGAGCGGGGCCAAAGGCAGAGTAAGAGCGCGTAAAGAAAGAATAAGCCCGCTAGATAATAGATTTTTACAGGTAGGTTTTTTTCCAACAACAGAAAACACGGCAAGAAAAGCACCGCTGCCGTTAACCGTGGCAGAGCCGAAAAATTCTGTGATGAAGTATTTCTTTTCATCTCGCCTCACCTTTTTATAATAAGATTAATCTCTAGCAACAAGATTTATTTACAAGCGATACTTTATAATCCTTTATTCTCCATTATTCGCGATAGGAACCTGTATTACCTCTTGCAAGGCGAAAAATTCACAAAATTTGTGTAAATTGTGGAAAGAACTAGCCCGTGCTATAATTAAACTCCAAAGGAATGCTATACTCATACTCCAGAAACGATCTTGAGGTGAACTATGAACACCAAAATACTTGCTCGAATAGCGGCAGTTGCTGCAATATATTTGGTCTTAACTATAACTTTTGCTCCTTTTAGCTATGGTCCTATACAGGTCAGGGTTTCTGAGGCTTTGACGGTCTTACCTTATTTTTTTCCGATAGCCGTACCCGGTTTATTTATTGGTTGCTTGTTAGCCAATATTTTTGGGGGTTATGGACTAATCGATATTGCTTTTGGTAGCTTGGCTACCTTACTGGCGGCCTACCTGACCAGAAAGATGCCTCATTGGTTGTTAGCGCCTTTGCCCCCTGTTCTAGTCAACGCTGTGGTAGTGGGCCTGATGCTCCGTTTCGTGGCCGGCTTTCCCTTAGTTCCGTCAATGTTGTGGGTAGGCTTAGGACAAGTTGTGGCCTGCTATGGTTTGGGTCTGCCCTTATTATATTTCTTACAGAGGCGTAAAGTAATAGACGGCGGAAATGAAAAACAACCTCAGGACCAGAGTGACCTTTAACTTAGATTTTCTTGGTCTAAGTTTAAAAGGTCTGTGCCCTTGAGGTTATCTTGCTATCTGAGGATATTTGCTAATGAGCTAGCTATTTTCTGTCATGCTTTCGGTAAAGCTAGCGATTTTTTAAGATGTCAGCATAGCTTATACTACGGGTATGAACAGTATGGGACCAGGAAACACGGGTTTTGCCGAAAAAATTAAGGAAAATGATAACTGTCCAGGAATACAGAAATATAGGGTAATGAAATATAGACCATTTTATTACTCCTCTAGGCAGTTTATCTACCCAAATGACTAGGAAAGGATACATTAACTGTAATGCGTAAACAAGCTCCCAGAGTATAGGAGGCCAGATTAAACCAAAGATAGGATTATAAATATCAAATATAAACGCATCTACAAGACCAATAATCCCTAATAAACCCATCATCACAACCAATATTGGTTGGATAGTAATTAAAGCAGCATCCAAGAGAACTGGATCTTTTCTTTGTAATGCTGCCTTAATAAATTTAGGGCTATATGTGCGGAATAACTCTACATGACCTAAGGCCCAACGTTTCCTTTGTTTCCAGGCCTGCCTGAAGGTTAGAGGTTTTTCATCATATACTACGGCTTCATAGGCATAAGTTGTTTTGTAGCCTAGTAATAGGGCTTTAAGGCTAAATTCTAGATCCTCTGTAAGTGAGGTTGCTCCCCAACCTATCTGCTGCAACAGCCCTACAGAAATAGCCATGCCTGTACCTCCTAAAGTATTAGACAAACCTAAATTATAGCGGGATAATTGAGCCATTCGGTTAGCAACCCAAAAGGACATGGCGAAGGAAGCAGTTACCCAAGTATCTAAAGGGTTTTTAGCATCAATGTAACCCTGTACGATCTTAGAACCGTCACAGAACCTGTTATTCATATGGCGCAGGAATTGGGGTTCAACTAAATTATCTGCATCAAAAATTACAACTGCATCATACTTTTTGGGCATCTTAAAAAGTTTGTTAAAGAACCATTCTAAAGCATAGCCTTTTCCCCGATTTTCAGTGTCAAAACGTTCAAATACTTGAGCTCCATGGCTTCGGGCAATGTCTGCTGTTGAATCAGTGGAATTATCAGAAATGATGAAGACATCAAAGAGCTCCCGCGGGTAATCGAGTTGCAGTAAATTTTCCACCAAAGGCCCAATAACAATTTCTTCATTATGAGCTGGGACAATAATAGCGAATGTATTTTTAGGAATATATGTTTTAGGAATACGAAACTGTACTAAACCGGCCATGCCAAGGATAAAAAAATAGGCTGCAATAATAGAGAGTACTATTTGAGCCGGTATCATTATAATATCTAAAGGTAGGAATTCAATGTTCAAGGCAGCTACCTCCGACAGTGTTTTATGTGAATTATGCTTAAATAGGCCTAATACTATTTTTCCTAATGCAGAGTCCTTTTATGTAGGCCCTTATCGCATAATAAAAAAGTAAGAAAAAAACAAGGGATAAATTACTGGAAATATATGGAACAAACAGTATTATAGCACTGATTCGAGAGTAATACCATATTATTCCACTGACAATGCAGTGATTGTTAGATGATTTTTCGGTTTGTTCGTACTAATTAACAAATATTTGGTATAATAGAGGGTACAAGCAATTGAAGGAGGTGTTGGTCGGTCTTCGCGCAAGAGATGACCGGCGAAACAGATGCTTACTGGTAAACAACGGAGATATTTGCGGGCTATGGGTACGGGAATTGATCCGATTATTCATATTGGCAAGGCTGGATTGGTTGATTCCTTGGTACAACAATTATCTGACGCTTTGGAGGCCCGTGAATTAATCAAGGTTAGGGTAATTCCAAACGCACCGGTGATTCCGAAGGAAATCGCTCCTCAATTAGCTGATGCTGTAGGGGCAGATCTAGTACAGATTGTTGGCCGGAATATTCTTTTTTATCGCCCCTCGCAAAAAAAACCGACTATTGTCCTGCCCGAATAATACTAGGCATAATAGTTGTATCTTCCTTTATAGCTCAATGAGCATAAAGTGAAGTAATACTTAAATAGGTGATAATTGTGGAAAGTAAAATAAAAAAGCTGCTAGTTAAAGCTAACAGGCTGGTAATAAAGGTTGGTACAAGTACGTTGACCCATGATACCGGCAAATTAAATCTTTATCAAATTGAGGTCCTTGTCAGAGAAATTGTGGATCTGAAGAACCTAGGCCGGGAGGTTATCCTTGTTACTTCCGGAGCAGTAGGTGCTGGGATGGGCCGGATGGGTTTGACTAGGAAGCCTCGGACAATGCCGGAAAAACAGGCTTTGGCTGCGATCGGTCAAGGCTTATTACTGCATATGTATGAGAAGTTATTTGCCGAATATGGGCAGATAGTTTCTCAGGTTCTTTTGACGAAGGATGATATTGCTCATCGGGAAAGATATTTGAACAGCCGTAATACCTTGTCGGCCTTACTGAGAATGGGTACTATACCAATTATTAATGAAAATGACACGGTTGTCTTTGAACAGATAAAATTTGGCGATAACGATACATTAGCTGCCTTGGTAGCTGGCTTGGTAAATGCTGATTTGTTAATAGTTCTTTCGGATATTGATGGACTCTATACTTCTAATCCTAAATTAGATACGAATGCGCGTTTGATCGATCTAGTGGATGAAATCACGCCTGAGATAGAAAGACTAGCCGGGGAGCCAAGCTCAAAACTAGGCAGTGGTGGTATGATTACTAAAATAGAAGCGGCTAAGATTGCTTGTAATTCAGGGATACCAATGGTTTTAGCTAACGGCAAAAGGCCTAATGTTCTGCGGGATATTGTCTCTGGGGTAAGCGTCGGTACTGTTTTTACACCCAAGGATCATCGCTTGAAGACTCGCAAAGGCTGGATTGCTTATGGCTCTGTAGTAGATGGAACTATTACAGTAGATTCTGGTGCAGAAAAGGCTATAGTCAAAAATGGTAAAAGCTTATTACCCAGTGGAATCAGTGCTATAGAAGGGGAATTTAGTCGGGGTAGTGTAGTAAAAATCTGTGGTGAGAACGGTGAGATTGCCCGTGGCATCGTCAATTATAACTCTGCAGAGATCGAAAAAATTAAAGGCTGCCAAAGCAAAGATATTGCATCAATTTTGGGCCACAAGGATTATGAAGAAGTTATTCATCGTGATAATCTTTGTTTGAGAAGTTGAAGAAAAAGGGGTCATTTTTATGAATGAAGAATTGAGAATAAAAGGTGAGAAAGCCCGGGAAGCTGCATATATTTTGGCTAATTA
>JAPXME010000129.1:0-5163 GCA_033809185.1 Clostridiaceae bacterium | reverse complement strand
AAGGTGGTCGTCATACCCCATTCTTCAACGGTTATAGACCTCAGTTCTACTTCCGTACAACAGACGTAACAGGTGTAGCTATGCTGCCTGAAGGAGTAGAAATGTGTATGCCTGGCGATAACATCAAAATGGAGATTGAGCTTATTACTCCAATTGCCATCGAAGAAGGGTTACGTTTTGCTATCCGCGAAGGTGGCCGTACTGTTGGCTCAGGTGTTGTAACCGGTATTAAAGAATAATTATTGTATATTAAGCCTGATTTTGATATGTGAAATACAAAAACAAGCAGGTAATAAAGCCTGCTTGTTTTTCTCCCTTTAGATATAAGGCTAGTAATAAATAAGGATAGATATTTAGCCTGTCTATTGATAAGAATTTTGAGAAACGGTTTTAGTTGACACTATAGAAAGCATGTGATAAATTAAATACTGTTACGGATTTGATCGTGACATTTTTTAGTACTCAAATATTTTATAATAATTGAGGTAAATTCAGAAAGGCTGTTAGGAGGTGGCAACATGCGGGTGACGGTTACTTTGGCCTGCTCGGAGTGCAAACAGCGCAATTACAACACTACAAAAAATAAAAAGAACATTCCTGACAGGATTGAGTTAAAGAAGTACTGTAAGTTCTGCAAGACTCATACAAGTCATAAAGAAGCGAAATAGGGAGTGGCATTAGCATTAGGCTAATAAGGTTATGATATAGTATGGATAAGTTAGGATGTGTATACCATGAGTGTAGCCAAAAGTGAAAAAGCCGGCTTATTGGCCCGTATTAGAAAAACTTTCCGCGGCATGCACAATGAAATGAAAAAAGTTCACTGGCCTAACAGAAGAGAAATGACAACTCTTACTGTAGTAGTGATATTTTCTGTTGCTATCGTGGCCTTGATTATCTGGCTTGTAGATTTAGGTATTGGTGCTATAGTTAACAAGGTCTTTGGTTTAGGACTGTAATTTCTTGTTAAACAGTTGTGCATAATACCGGTTGTAAAGGAGGCAGGGCCCTGTAATACTATTAAGGAGGCCCTTGTTTATGGAAAAAGCATGGTTTGTGATCCACACATACTCGGGTTATGAAAACAAAGTAAAAGCTAATTTAGAAAAACGCGTTGAATCCATGAACGTTGGTGATAAAATCTTCAACATCTTAGTCCCGATGGAAGACGAAGTTGAGTTTAAGGACGGGAAAAGAAAGGTCGCCAAACGCAAGGTATTCCCGGGTTATGTTTTGGTGGAAATGATCATGACAGATGAATCATGGTATGTTGTTAGGAACACCCCCGGTGTAACCGGCTTTGTGGGTACAGGCTCTAAGCCTATTCCACTTTTGGAAAGTGAAGTCCGCCAGATCCTCAAACAAATGGGCCTGGAAGAGACTAAGGCCAAGGTTGATTTCTCTGTAGGTGAGCATGTCCGAGTTATTGACGGTCCTTTCCGGGACTTTATCGGTGTTGTTGAAGAGATCTATCCTGATAAAGAAAAGATGAAAGTCCTAGTAGCCATGTTTGGTCGGGAAACACCGGTTGAGATAAACTTTGCCCAAGCCCAAAAAACATATTAAGGGTATTAGCGCATTAATAACATAATTTAAATAGATTCTATATTTAAATAGATTCTATAATAGAATCAGTTTACTTATTCGGAGTGGGAGGGCAAAAATTGCCCGTTTATATACCACATTTTTCAGCAAGGAGGTGTACCATCAATGGCTAAAAAAGTAATTGGTTTTATAAAGCTTCAGTGTGCAGCAGGAAAGGCCAATCCGGCACCGCCAGTAGGTCCTGCTTTGGGACAGCATGGTGTGAATATTATGCAGTTTTGTAAAGAATTTAACGAAGCAACTGCTAAACAGGCTGGTTTACTTATTCCTGTTGAGATAACTGTTTATGCGGATCGCTCTTTTTCTTTTGTCTGTAAGACACCGCCAGCTGCTGTTTTACTGAAGAAAGCTGCAGGAATTGAAAAGGCGTCTGGTGAGCCTAATAAGAATAAGGTTGCCAAGGTTCCTCAATCTAAGGTTCGGGAAATTGCTGAACTCAAGATGAAGGACTTAAATGCAAACACTATTGAAGCTGCCATGAAGATGGTTGAAGGAACTGCTCGCAGTATGGGAATTGAAATTATTGAAGGGTAGTGCGTTTAAGCACTGAGGTGGGAGGAGCCTTAATAGATAAGGTTCTCCGTCATTACCACAAAGGAGGAAAAGAAATATGCCTAAACGCGGAAAGCGTTACGAAGATGCTAAGAAGCAGGTTGATTCATCCACCTTATATGAGGCTGGCCCTGCTTTAGAACTGGTTAAAAACTTGGCTAAGGCCAAATTCGACGAGACTATAGAAATAGCTTTTAAACTGAATGTTGATCCTAGACATGCGGATCAACAGGTTCGTGGAGCTGTAGTGCTTCCTCATGGTACTGGTAAGACACGCAGTGTTCTGGTTTTTGCCAAAGGCGAGAAAGCAAAAGAAGCGGAAGCTGCTGGTGCTGATTTTGTCGGTGCTGAGGAAATGGTCGCTAAAATCCAAAATGAAGGTTGGTTTGGTTTTGATGTGGCTGTAGCTACTCCTGACATGATGGGTATGGTAGGAAGACTAGGTAAGTTGCTTGGTCCTAAAGGTTTAATGCCTAACCCAAAAGTAGGCACTGTTACTATGGACGTAGAAAGAGCTGTTAAGGAGATCAAAGCTGGTAAAGTTGAATACCGTGTAGATAAGACCGGTATCATTCATGCTCCTATCGGTAAAGCCTCTTTTGACCTAGATAAGCTAATGGAGAACTATCAAACATTGCTAGATGCAATTTTGAAAGCCAAGCCCGCCGGTGCGAAGGGTCAGTACATTAAAAGTGTAACTATCTCTTCTACCATGGGACCTGGAGTAAGACTTAATCCACTGAAGTTAAGCTAAGGACTTGACATTTATTCTGGATTTAGGTTATACTTTGTGGCGTCAACTGAATAACCCCTAGGCTGTAGACAGCAGGTGCGTTTAGTACGCTTAATTAAGGCCTGCCGAGGTTATGGGACATGATGATAATAAATTATGTAATCATGGCTCTCGTGTCTACGGGGGTCATTTTAATTTATGTAATAAAATGACGAGAGAAAGGAGGCGGCTTAAGTTTGGGTAGCCTCGAAGCTAAAAAACAATTAGTTACAGAAATCAAAGAAAAACTAAATAAGGCTCAATCTGTAGTTGTGGTTGAGAATAAGGGACTTACCGTGAAGCAGGTTACTGAGCTCAGAAATAAACTGCGGGAGGCCGGCTGTGAATATAAAGTATATAAGAATACTTTAGTTAATCTGGCCGCTCAGGAAAATGAGATTGAAGGCCTGGATGAATTTCTTCAGGGTCCAAATGCCTGGGCATTCAGTATGGACGATCCGGTAGCTGCGGCTAAAATTTTATTGCCCTTTGTAAAAGCAAGCAATGAAAAAATAGCCATCAAAGGCGGAATCCTGGAGAACAGGGTTATCGGTCTGGGTGAAGTTAAGGCTCTGGCTGATCTACCTTCACGAGAGGTATTACTGGCTCAGGTTCTAGGTGCTTTACAAAGCCCGCTGGTTGGTATGGCCAATGTCTTACAAGGTCCTATCCGCAAGATGGGCTACGCTCTGGAAGCAGTCAGAAAATCCAAAGAAGCAGAAGCTTAGGTTTTATATTTAAAATAATGTGTTTATATTAAGGAGGAAAATTAAAGATGTCTAAAATTAATGAGATTATTGAATCTGTTAAAGGTTTAACAGTATTAGAATTAGCTGAACTAGTAAAGGCTTTTGAAGAAGAATTTGGCGTGTCCGCTGCTGCTCCTGTGGCTGCAGTAGCTGCTGCTCCTGTAGCTGCTGCTGGTGCTGCTGATGCTGCTGCAGATGAACAAAGTGAATTTGATGTTGTTCTGGTAGAAGCTGGAGAAAAGAAAATTAATGTAATTAAGGTTGTGCGCGAAATCACCGGATTAGGACTGAAAGAAGCTAAGGAATTAGTTGATGGCGCTCCTAAGCCAGTTAAAGAAAATCTTTCTAAGGAAGAAGCCGAAGAGATCAAAGCCAAACTTGTTGAGGCTGGTGCTAAAGTCGAAGTTAAGTAAGCTTAGTTTATTGCAAAAAGCGCTCTCAATAAGAAGAGCGCTTTTTCTTAACTTTCTAGAATGTAACAGCTTTTATACAATGAAGAGACTTTCGGAAAAATTCATTTGACAAAGAAATCCTAATATGCTAACATTTAAAAATATGGCTACATTTTAATATGGTACATTTCTCCCTCTGAGGGAGAAATTGGGGTCGGTGCTTCTATTAATGACAATAAAAGGAAAAACTAATTAGGTGAACAAAAAATAGCAAGGTTTTTACCTTGCTATTAGGTGTTTGTCTAATTTATCCTTTTACATACATTACTTTCATAAATTTTAGGAGCACAATGTTAGAACGGGATTGGTTAGCTAAGTTGTTCTTCAGTGTATAAGATATATGAATATTGGCTTAAGGGGTGAAAGATTTAATGCGTCATCCGGTGCAAGCGGGCAAAAGGACAAGATGGAGCTTTGCCAGAATCAAAGAAGTTCTGGAGATGCCCAATCTTATCGAAATCCAGCAAAATTCTTACCAGTGGTTTTTAGATGAAGGCCTAAAGGAAATGTTTAGGGACATTTCGCCTATTCAAGATTTTACTGGTAATCTGGTACTTGAGTTTATCGATTATAGTTTAGGCGAACCTAAGTATGAGGTTGAGGAGTGTAAGGAAAGAGATGTAACTTACTCAGCTCCTTTACGGGTGAAGGTAAGGCTTATTAATAAGGAAACCGGTGAGGTTAAAGAACAAGAGGTATTTATGGGTGATTTCCCTTTGATGACAGATAAGGGAACCTTTATTATCAATGGGGCTGAAAGGGTAATTGTCAGCCAGCTTGTTCGTTCTCCTGGTGTTTATTATTCAGAACATATTGACCCAAGTGGGAAAAAGATTTATGAGGCCACTATTATCCCTAATCGCGGGGCTTGGTTAGAATTCGAGACAGACGTGAATGACATTATTTATGTCAGGATCGATCGTACGCGCAAACTACCGGCCACTGTTCTTTTGCGTGCCTTGGGCTATAGTTCTAATGGTCAAATTATGGACCTTTTCCCTGAAGATGAGCGCGTAAGAATGACCATTGAGAG
>JAPXME010000128.1:0-5190 GCA_033809185.1 Clostridiaceae bacterium | reverse complement strand
CGCTTAAGTCAAGTTAACCGAGATTTATTAAAAAATAATTATGCCAAAGGCTTAGAGCAGCAAGTTGTGGCTCTGGTTAAATTGGTCCAAGGGGTAGTAGCGGCTGAGGCTACTGTGGATTTGCAGGTTGCTTCAGACGGAAATTTGCAAGGGATTAATCTGGTTAGCGTCAAGGTTAGTATCAGTGAAGCCGAAACTGTCGGCAAAGTAGAACAGCAGGATTCTTCTCTGGTAGAACCTATCAAAATTGAAGTGTCTCTAGGTGGGGAAGGCAAGAAGGGAACTGGGCTCGAAAAGGGGTTAAGTCAGGCAGAATCCAGCGTTCGACAAGCAGCTAACGAGAGAGAGAAGAAGATTGAGAGGGAGATTAAGGAAACTATTGCCCAATTCTTAGGTCTCAAATTGGAACAAATCCTGGTGACATTTTGGTAAGATACGGGAGGTATAAGGAAGTATGAATGAATTTATTAAGGATTTTGCCAATCCCAAAGGAAAATTCGGTGTTTGGGGAATAGTTGCGCTAATCGCATTGGGAGTAGCGATGATGGTCTTGCCGGGAATTTTCTTGGGACAGGGGAGCAAACCACCGACTTCTATAGTAGATTCTTCGCCTATTCAGAAGAACAGCCCTACTCAGTTAGGGAAATATGAGCAAGAAATTGCGACCCAGCTCAGTCAAATCCTTGGTCAAGTAGAGGGAGCAGGGGAAGTAGCGGTGACGGTTTCTCTCATAGCTGGCCCGGAACAAAAATATGCTCAAGATACAACGACAGTTACTTCTAACATTGAGGAGAGGGATACTGCCGGCGGAACTAGATCAACTAATGAAACGAACGAAAAAACTGAAGTGGTGATCTTACAAAATGGCAGTGAAGCATTAGTTATCCAAGAAAGAGGGCCAGAGATCAAAGGAGTATTGGTGGTAGCTGAAGGAGCAAATGATCCGCAGATCAAAGCTCAATTAAGTCAGGCTGTACAAACAGTACTGAATTTGCCGGCCCATCGGGTGATGATTCTGCCTAAAGGAGGAAGGTGATAGGGATGAGGACTTATGTGATTAGACTACGCAGTTTATTGGCCTTTGGCTTAGCTCTCTTGACCTTGGCTTTTATTTGGCTAGGGCTAAGTGATTTGGATATTTATCAGAAGGCAGCAGAGAGAGTCGACAAAAGGACAACCACTGAGTTAGTGGGGACAGAGAATCCTTCTGCTAATAGGGAGGAGGAAGAGAATCTCCCTGTAATTACCATAGAACCGAAAAATTCGGAGCTTCAAGTAAAGGATAATTTCTTTATTGAATACAGGATTGAACGGGATCGTACCCGGAGTGAACAGATTGAAATCTTGCGGGAAATAGTCAACAACCAGAATTCTTCGTCTCAAATGCGGCAAGAGGCCCAACAAAAACTCTTAATAATTGCCGAAGAACTAGAAAAGGAGTCGAAGGTAGAAAGCGCTTTATTGGCTAAAGGTTTTGGTGAGGCTGTTGCCGTATTACAGAAAGACTCAGCCATGGTGATAATTTCTACTGATGGGCTAAGGCAAGAAGAAGTGGCTCAGATATGCGATGTCATAACTAAAATGACTGGCTGTGATCTAGAGGAGGTAGTTATCGTACCTAAAGCACCTTGATAATAGTTAAGGGCAGCTAAGTAATGATAAAAAAAGTTTTGTTTGTCTTGTCAAAGTTTGTTAAGTGGTAAGATTTTCTGTTATAATTAAAATATCTTACTTAAGGAGGTTAATAATTATGGTTGAGAAGAATAATGATACTAAAGTTGAACAGGTTATAGAGAATGAAGCTGGAAAGGCTACAACTCAAAAAAATGATGTGGGAACTATTAAAATTGCTGATGATGTAGTAGCGATAATTGCTGGTATGGCTACTGCAGAAATCAAGGGTGTTGCTGGCATGAGCGGCGGACTCGTCGGTGGTATAGTAGATCTGGTAAGTAAAAAGAGCCCCTCAAGAGGTGTAAAGGTTGAGGTAGGAGACAGAGAGGCTGCCATTGATATTCATGTCACTGTGGAATTTGGCTCCAGAATTCCGGAGATTGCTAATGCTATTCAACGCAGCGTCAAGAAAGCTGTAGAAAGTATGACGGGGCTTACGGTTGTGGAAGTTAACGTACATATCCAAGGGGTAGTACTGCCTAATGAGCCAAAAACAAAAGAGGAAGAGGTTCCTAGAGTTAAATAGTAGAGGAACCGTTGCGTGGCAAGGAGGATTAAGATGAACAGATCTTTAGATAAGTTTATCATTGCAGTATTGTCCCTAGTGTGTCTAGTCATTTCTGCAATATTAATTATTGTGGCACTAGATTGGACAAGTCCTGAATATTATCTGGGAATAATAACAGGCTCTGATACTAACCGTTGGATTTTGGGCATAGTAGGAGCAGTGTTGGTTGTTGTATTTCTGGTAATATTCATTCGTAATCTCAGGAAAAAACCGTCTAAGGTGGCGGCGATCCATGAGAATTCCCTGGGCTTAATTAAGATAACCTTGCCGGCCTTAGAGAACCTAGTTTTGACTGCCGCCCAAAGCGTAATTGGAATTCGTGAGGTCAAACCGGTGATAACTAGTAGCGGTGGTGGCTTGGCTATCCACCTTAAAGTTCAGGTGTCCACTGATACTGTTATTCCCAATGTAAGTGAAGAATTGCAGCGGACTGTCAGGGATTATGTAGGTAAAATGGCGGGGACTACTGTAAAGGAAATTCATGTTTCAGTGACAAAAATAAGTTGGGAAAGCAAAAGCCGAGTGGAATAAGGGGGCTTAATCATGTGGAAGAGGCTGTTAATAGAAATCCTCGATAAACATCGCGGGAAGCTCGTTGGCATAGTTGTCGGCTTTATTATTGCTATCCTTGTTCTCTCTATAGGTTTTTGGCGCACATTTTTTATTGCCTGTTGTATTGGAGTAGGGTATATTATCGGTAAGCAGTTTGACGATGATCAAAGCCTACGCGATTTAATCGAAAGGTTTTTTTCAGAGAGGTAAATAAGGAGAGACCAGATTGAAAAGGCGTAAAGCACGGGAATTAGCATTAAAGGTCCTGTTTGCAAGGGATATTGGAAAAAATGAACCTCAAGTAATTATGGAACAGCTTTTTGCTGAAGGAAATTTTGAGGAGAAAGGTCAAGAATTTTGCCGCCAGCTGGTGGAAGGGGTTTTGAATCATATTGAGGATATTGATCGCCTGATTAGCCAATATGCTACAGAATGGTCTATGGACAGGATGGTTGCAGTGGATCGGAATCTGATGAGAATAGCTATTGCTGAATTCATTTTCACCGACGGAGTTCCTGGAGCTGTGGCTGTTAATGAAGCTATTGAGCTAGCTAAGACCTACGGAAGTGAAGAGTCTCCACGTTTTATTAATGGAGTATTGGGTAATATCCTCAACGATTTAGCTCTAATTAAACCGGATAAGGCAATAGATAATCAGGAATAATGTTCTTAGGTATAGATACGAGTGCTTATACTACATCGCTGGCTATAGTCGATGAAGATAGAAATCTATTATGGGACCAACGGCAGATCTTAAAGGTACCAGAGGGTGAACAAGGGCTGAGGCAATCCACAGCCCTGTTTTCCCATTTACAAAACCTCCCCTTATTAGTGAAGGAGGTTTTTGCTAAGTTTAAGTCTTCTGAAATTAAGGCTATCGCCGTGAGTAGTAAGCCAAGACCTCTGGCAGACAGTTATATGCCTGTTTTTATAGCTGGCTTAAATCTAGCCCAATGCCTAGCTGCTGCCCTAGGACTGCCTTTAATTACCACTACTCACCAAGAAGGGCATATCGTAGCCGGCCTGTGGTCAGCTGGCAAAATGGATTTGACAAAGTTTCTGGCTGTTCATTTATCAGGGGGGACAACAGATGTCTTACTCGTAGAGAGAAAGTCAGAAAGACCTTGGCAATATAAGCTACAAATTTTAGGCAGTTCACTTGATCTTCATGCAGGACAATTTGTGGATCGGGTGGGAGTATCCTTGGGACTACCTTTTCCGGCTGGACCTGCTTTGGAAAAGTTAGGGCAGGAAGTGGAAAAGTTGCCTGCAGAATTGACAGCTAATAGTGATAAAGTGATAATTAAAAGTGCTGTTAAGGGATATAACATGAGCTTTTCTGGTCCTGAGACAGCAGCCCGAAGGTTAATAAGGTCCGGTACGGCTAAACCTTTGATAGCCAGAGCTGTGGAGCAGTGTTTGGCCACATCCTTGGAAAAGGTTTTGCGTGAAGCCGTTTATGATACGGGGCTAAGTGACATACTATTAATCGGTGGTGTTGGAGCTAATAATTATCTGCGCAGAAGGTTGCGACATCGTTTGGAGCATCCGGCTGTGGGAGCAAGACTTTATTATCCCCAACCACAATATAGTGTGGATAATGCAGTAGGAGTAAGTGTTATTGCCAGCAGTAGCTATGATTAGCAGTAACCCTATAAGAGTATTGTGGGGGAGGAAGAGAGAGTCCGGAGGTGAGTGACTTGTATAAAATCAGCAAAAAGATGAACTTAAGTACTAGTATTTATCTTTTTGAGGTAGAAGCAGAGAGAATAGCTAAAAAAGCAGAGGCCGGACAGTTTGTTATTGTACGGAAGGATGAAAAAGCAGAACGAATTCCCTTAACAATAGCTGATTATTCACGGGAGAAGGGTACAATAACTCTAATCTTCCAGACTGTAGGAGCTTCAACAAACCAGTTAGCGCAATTGAACGAAGGGGAGCATATTCTTGATGTAGTAGGTCCCTTAGGAGTAGCTACTGAGATTGAAAATTATGGTACCGTAGTATGTGTTGGCGGCGGTGTAGGAATAGCCCCGATCCATCCAATTGCTAGAGCCTTAAAGGAGGCCGGCAATCGTGTGATCTCAATTATTGGTGCCCGTAACAAGGACATTCTCTTTTGGCGGGAGGAAATGAAAGCAGTCAGTGATGAGCTTTGGATCACTACGGATGATGGCAGCGAAGGTCAGAAAGGCTTTGTTACTGATGTCTTAAAAGAGGTTATGGAAAAGGAAAAGGTTGCCCAGATCTGGGCTATCGGTCCCATGATTATGATGAAGAATGTGGCTGCGACTACAAAGCCTAGTGGGATCAAGACCATCGTCAGCTTGAATCCTATTATGGTTGATGGGACAGGTATGTGCGGCGCTTGTCGGGTCAGTGTAGGAGAGGATACA
>JAPXME010000127.1:0-5214 GCA_033809185.1 Clostridiaceae bacterium | reverse complement strand
TGGCTATATTTTATGAGATTACAGATCCTATCTTTATTCATTAGGTGAATTCTGGCTAAACCATTTCATCATCATTTGTTTGGCTAAATTCTGAAAAGCTGGTGACTTGAGAATTTCCAACATATCATCTATCTGTTCCTCACTCATTTGCCGCACTGTTCCTTGATTAGCGGCGGAATTAACTATATTCTGTTCTTTGGTCTTTAATTTTGTCAGGACATTTTGGGTAGAATTTAATTTATATGTGCCTTCATCCATCAGTTGGCGTATTCTAAGACATTTTTCTCTCAGATTACTGATCTCCATGGAGAGATTATTGATTTCGGCCAGAATTCTGCTTTCACCAATATCTTTATCTTCTGCCACCTTTTCACCCCCCAATCAGGCTTCCTCAGTCTTCTTAAATAACCCTATAAGCATTTGACGTAAGATATTCTGGAAAACCGGCGTCTGTAATAATTCAAGAATCTGGTCAACAGTGTCTTTATTCTCCTTTTCTACTATTACACTGGAACGCGGCGCTACTAGCTTTCTCTGCTCTGTTTCTTTGATCACATCAAGTATCTTTGAGAAACTGTCTAAATAGAAAAGCACTTGATCCAGGAAGAGCTTTCCCTGGTCCAACTGTTGACTGATTTTTATTAGTCCATTCTCATAGTTTTCTAAGCCGGCAATAAGTTTTTCGCTCTCACTTAATGTTACAGCGGGTAATTCCTTTTTTATCTCCTCAGAAGGAACAGAACCGCTAACATCCTTGCTACTAGCAGAACCACTGTCGTAATGCTCAACAGGAGGGGTGGATTTTTCTTGCTCTTCCACTCTCTGTAGAACTACTTTCTCCTGGGGACGATTCTCTTCTTGTGGATAAATTGCCTTTAATGGACGACTTTCTTCTTGCGGACAGATTGACTCTTGTGAACGGTTTTCCTCCTGGGGGCAGATCACAGCCTCAGCTTGTTCTTTTTCTGCCTTAGAGCCTCCTAAATCTTCACTCTTATATATCGGCTTGTTAACTCGGGAATTAGTTTTTCTGTATAGAATCTCCCCTTCTCCCGGCGGAATCGGTAATACCTCGTTATATCTGTAGGTACTACTTTTGACACGTCCTGCACCACTATAATTAAAACGTAAGCTGGCCACTTTTTCACCCCTTTATCGGCTTCGCTTATTCATCATATGTGTTAGAGCCCAAATTAGTGTCGCAGCTATCGCATGCTTGATAGCATCTCTAAAAGGCCTCCTAAGTCTAAGTTGTTTATTTCGAGCCCTTTTTCTAAAAGTTTCTGAGCCATTGCCTGGTCTTCAGCTGATAATGGTTGACCACTCTGGTAGGCATCTAAAATCCTCAGAGCTGCCTCCTGTTCCTCACCTTCTAACCCTAATTGCTGAACAAATTTATACTTTTCCTCGGGGCTCATCTGTTTAACACTATCCATAAACTTAGGTAACATGGTGAACATCTCTAACATCTTGTTTAGACTCATACCTGTCACACCCTTTTGAAATTTTACTTATTATATATGCAGTTCTGGGGGGAAAGTGCTAATACATATGGTAAAATTAATGATGTCCATTGCACCAAAATTAGTAATAAGCTACGCAGACTACAAAATAGCAATATAATTCCACAAAAATAAGGAGGGCATTATGTCTACAAATTCAAGGAATAATTCTCTACTCCCAATTATATTTTTAACCTTTTTTAAAATTGGCGGTTTTACCTTTGGTGGCGGCTTTGCCATGATACCCCTTATACAAAAAGAAATTGTCAGCCGCTATAAATGGCTTTCTGATGAAGAGTTTCTTGATACTATTGCCGTCACACAAGGAGCTCCCGGCCCAGTAGCTGTTAATACTGCTGTCTTTATTGGCTATAAACTAGCAGGAGTACTAGGTTCTACCGTGGCATTGTTAGGTACAATATTACCTTCATTTTTGATTATTTTAATCATAGCCATGTTCTTACAAAATATCGGACAAAACCTTCTGGTACAAAAATTTTTCCTCGGTGTTCGTCCGGCCATTATAGCTTTGATCCTCAGTGCTGGTCTAAAGCTTGCTAAGAAGAGCATGAGGGGTTTAACCGACTATTTCATTGGCTTAATAGCCATACTGCTCCTTCTCACCGGGGGTTTTCACCCTATAGTATTGATAATTTTAGGGGCTCTATGGGGAATTAGCAGGATCTATTACGTTAAACAAAAAGGAGGCCACCGCGAATGATCATTCTCCAATTATTTCTTACCTTTGCCTTAATCGGTGCCTTCAGCTTTGGCGGTGGCTATGCTATGCTTCCCTTAATCCAGCGGGAAGTAGTCGAAAACCATCATTGGCTCACCCTGCAAGAATTTAGCGATATATTGGCTATTTCTGAAATGACTCCCGGGCCTATAGCCATAAATTCAGCTACATTTGTGGGTTATAAAATTGCCGGTATTTTTGGCTCAATAGCCGCAACTATTGGGGTAGTGTTACCGTCATTCATAATTATCCTAGTTATAGCCAAGATCGTTATAAAAAATAAAGATAACCCTTATTTCCAGGGAGCTTTTAGTGGACTACGCCCTATAGTTGTGGCCATGATTACAAGTGCTGCCATTATGCTGGCTCAGGATATCATTTTTGAACCTAAGACACTTGTCCTAACCCTTATTGCCTTAGCGATTACCCTTTTTACGAAAATGCATCCTATTCTGCTCATTCTTATCTTTGGCCTTCTAGGGATATTTATCTAGAAAAGTAAGAACCCCAGCCATCAACATAATCAAAGATTGCTTACGGGTCTCGAGAACCTTGTTGTATTCACAACAAAAATAAGGGAGGGTTATATTTATTAACCCTCCCTTACTCTATTCCTTAAAATACTACAGGACGAAAAAGTCCACATAGAATAATCAGGATAATCCAAATGAAGATGAGCCAAAATATAATCGGGAAAAAACCTCTTCCACCGAAAGGAGATCCACTAACATCCTCAATCATTTATACTACCCTCCCCACTATTAGAACTTGCTGCCACCTATAAATGGCCAGCCTGGAAACAGAATCAAAATTAAGATTATTAAGAATAACATGCCGCCGGCGCCTATGCCAAATCCAAAACCGCCTTTATTGATCTCTGTCATTTAATTTCCTCCTTCTTATTATGATTAGGAAAGTTTCGTCTAATTTACTTAGAAGTCATGACCAATGAAAGGCCAGCCTGGGAACAAGATAAGAATCAAAATGATTAAAAATAGCATACCGCCTGCTCCTATACCGCCATGACCGAATTTACTCATTATTTATTCCTCCTTTACTTTATAAAAGAAATTAAGGATTACCCTAGTCTATCCCATGTTTATACAAGCCTAAGGGTTACATCTGCTTATCACATTCTCAATAATTAAGAAGTATTTATACGCCAAGATGTAAGAATAACAAGAACTGGAGTACCTTTGACGAGCATAGCTAAAATGTCTTAACGAAATACCGTTAGAAAAAAGATTAGGCCGGCACAGGACGTGCCGGACAGGGAGAACTGAGCCAAGGATGGCGAATTTCGACCGGTAAGCTTTTTTAACGGTATGAGTTTTAGACATTCTAAGCGAGGATAGGTACTCCAGTTTCCAATTACTATACTCCAAGATGTAAGAATAACAAGAACTGGAGTACCTTTGACGAGCATAGCTAAAATGGCCTAACGAAATACCGTTAGAAAAAAGATTAGGCCGGCACAGGAGAACTGAGCCAAGGATGGCGAATTTCGACCGGTAAGCTTTTTTAACGGTATGAGTTTTAGACATTCCTAAGCGAGGATAGGTACACCAGTTCTTGTTATTCTTAATTCTCAAGCAATTTTTCCAGACTCGTGCGAAATCTTTGATCATCTCTCTTGGTCCGTGGGGCGGCTCCTTTTGTATGTCCCCCGCTCTGACGGTACTTAGCTTTTAGGTGCCGCTCCTCTAAAAGAAAATCCATTTTCTCATCCTTGTAAAGCATACCACTAGGGGATATAGCCCCTGCTCCCTTGCCTAAGACTAATGCTGCCAACCCCCAATCCTGCGTCACCACTATATCACCAGACCGAACCATATTATGGATTATTAGATCAACGGCTTGAGGTTCCAAACCGCCCACAATATGGTGGGGACTATCCTCAATAATATGAGCCGGTGATGCTACAGTAACCATCTCCCAACCATAAAGTGAGGTTAACTCGGCAATAATCTGTCTCACCGTACGGGGACATCCATCAGCATCAACGATTACTCTATTCATAATTCACTTTCGCCTTTCTCCGCCTTGTTTTTTCTACTTACAAGCTGATTGTATTCCCGCCTAACATATCACAGGTCTGGGGATCGCAGGTGGTAAATATTATTTGATAACGCTTGGCAAATTCCCGTAAGACTTCAGCGGCTTTTTCCTTCCGGGCAGGATCCAGATTAATCAGGCAATCATCTAGCACTACTAGTCCTTCTTTTTCCTGAAAGAGTGTCTCCAACAGAGAAAGCCTTAAGGCCAGTAACACTGTATCAGAAGTGCCTGTAGAAAGCAGAGTGCTCGGTAATTCGACTTTATCCTGCCGAATAATTCTGACCTGTAAATCCTCACTAACCTCTCCCGCTTTATATTTATCTAAAGTCAGGAGGGTTAAGTAGCGGCTAAAGCTTTCTACTAATGGCAAATAACTATCCTGAGCCATCTCCTTGCTTTTCTCTTCAAAGACTTGGCGGATTTGTCTGACCTTCTGCAGACGATGCTCTGCTTTGATAAAGTCCGTCTTAGCCTGATTGTATAAGAGCTGTAGCTCTTCTATAGTTGTCTCTGGCAGTTGATGTTCCTTTTCCAAACAAAGCTTCTGAGCCTCTCTCTCCTCTTCAGCTAGTCTGTCATCTAACTGGCGAAGACGAATCATTTCTTTCTGAAATTCCTGAGCGCTAGCAAACTCCTCTGGAAGTGGAGCTAAAGATTGTAGCTTTTTCCGTTTCTCCTCTAGCTCAGCTGAGCGCTGTGCAAAGGTTTCCAGCAAAGAAGATAGCTCTAGTTCACCGTATTTCTCCAGCCAATCGTCAAGGACACTCTGGAGCTTTGCTTCTTGAACCTCTGCCTTTCTAAGGGCTTCATTGCATTGTGTTAATAGCAGTTTTAATTCCTGGGGTGGCCGGGTTCCTTGACCTGCTGTCTCTGCAATCTCTTTTTCCATGGCTGCCAGACTGTCTCTTATACACA
>JAPXME010000126.1:0-5274 GCA_033809185.1 Clostridiaceae bacterium | reverse complement strand
TTTCGCACCAGGATCCTTCATTGCTGTTCATAATAAAGATAAAAAGGTGACAGGTATTGATCATTTACCTGCCACCCCAACATTTGACATAGAGCCTTAATAAATCAGCCAATTAGTTTTCATAATTGAGATTTTTTCTATGGTGCAATCCGATTAAATCGTCGATTTGAACGGAGAAGATAATTCCAGTCCCCGGATCATTCAACTTACCTGCTTCTGTCATAGCTGCGATAATATTATCCTTCTTAGAAGCTTCAGATAAGATCATGATAATTTCCTTAGAAGATTCGATATGCATATCTAAAAACTTCTTTGCTTCCTTTTCTCCCATACCTCTAGCATAGAACACGGTAGCACCTGTTGCACCAGCTTTTTTTGCGGCCTTTACAACATTTTCAGCTTTACCTCTTTCCACCACGGCCACTATGCATCTGATATCTAAACTATTATCAACCAATCTAAAAGCCTCCTATTCTAAAACTTAGTTAATAGCCCTAAAACCATTACTGAAATCATTGACCCTATAGATGTAAGCCCTACAATCCCAAATCCTGAAAGCAAAGGATCAACGCCTTCAAGAATACTGGCTAAACCTATAGCTATGGCCATATTTAAGGGGATATTAACAGGGCCTGTAGTAGCACTGGCTGAATCCATTGCAATAGCAGCGTATGGTTCAGGTGTGATGATAGATAGTACAATAACGATTATCAATAAAGGAACTGCTATTTTTACAAAAGAAATTCTTGACAAGATTTTATATAGCCCTATGGCCATACCGCCACCAAATCCGGCTGCAACACCATGTATTAAGACGTTTACTGGAATAGCACCCTGGGATAGTTCTTCAACTTGTATAGCCAGAGCCTTTAGGGCTGGTTCAACTAAGGTACCGGTATAACCAACAGCGAAGCCGATAATAACTATGATCCATTTGTTATTTATGACATCAAGATTTCTACCTACAGAATCACCTAGAGGGATCAAGCTTGTAGTAGTTCCATAGAGGAATAGATGTAAACCAACTGCTGCTAATACTATACCTATGGTGAAGGTTTTAATGTCTTCAAGGGGTTTTCTTAAGATAACTATTTGAATGAGAAGCAGTATTATAACTAAAGGTACTATCCCCTTGGCTGATTCCCAGAACGGACCTAGAATATCCATTATTTTCATTATACTCCTTCCTCCCTAAAATGTATATTAAAAACAAAGGCTAAATAAAAAGGCAGAATCCGCACAAGTTAGCCTTAATTTTTCAAAACAAAAAGGTTCCGAAGAACAATGGCTAGGGAACCTTCTTAGATAGGATCATTCCTTGAAAAAGGCCTCTAAAATAACACTCCCTACTTAAGAGGTCTTTGCAAAGTATCTTTTTTTTGGTGTATTACCAAAAGTTAGTTACTTGCCCAATGTTATGGGTACATTATACCATTCTTTAGTCTTATAGACAAAGACCAAATTGTATATAAGCGAAAAATAGACATAAAATCCATTTATTATTATATGTCGACTGCTTTTACCTGATACATCTCCATATCGGCAAGTTCGATCAATTTCTGAGCAGTAGTTTCTCGACCAGGTTCATTTTCAGCGAAACCGTGGCTGACACTGATTTTATAGGGTTTATCTGTAGTTTGGTTAAACTCGGTTATTTTTTTTTCTATTCTGTTCCAGAGTTTTTCGGCCTCTTCACGAGTGCATTGAGGGAAGATAATCAGAAATTCGTCGCCACCTATTCTGCCAACGGTGTCACTCTTCCTGACTTGACTTTTCAAGATATTACCGATGTTAATGATTAAATCATCTCCAACTACATGGCCGTAATGATCATTGACATCTTTAAGGTTATCGACGTCCACAAAGCATATGGTTAAGGGTTGGTCATTGATCTGAGCCATAGCCATTTGCTGTTTTAATGTATCCATGCAATTGAACCTATTAGCTAAGCCCGTCATAATATCGGTAGTGGCATAGAGCCTAAGTTTTTGCTCTGTTTTTGTTCGTTCCATAATCTCATTATTTAGAACTTCGATTATTTCATTCAATTGAGCTGTTCGTTGGGAAATCCTATCCTCCAGATTCTGATTCAAGGTAGTGATTTCATCTAGCATGCGAGCGTTATCCGCAGATAGTTTTTCTGCTCTATTGATGGCTTGAGATGAGCGTTTGGAAAGGATAACTGATTGAGAAAAGAAATAAACTAACATACCTATTGTAGTGAAGCCATAGAAGGAATAGAGAACTGTATAGTAGATCAAAAGGTCAATTAGCACTGTAACAAGAGAGATTATACCTGCTGTAATAGAAATTATGGCTCCCTCATGTTTTTCCCGGACAGCTTTAATAATAATGCCCACATAACACACGATAAAGATGCTAATTAGTCCGTGGTAGAAGGTCAGAGAATGCATAAAGGTCGTTGCTGGGGCTAGAACGGCAATAGCCAAGACCATTAAAGCAAATACTTGAATAATATCCAAAACTCCCCAGAGGAATTTGGCTGGATAAATCTCTTTGACGAAACAGATATAAAGGGGCAGACAGCTATATAAAGTGATGTATTCGATTCTTTTTGCCAAGTGCCAGTTGATATTTGGAAAGAGCAGATAAATAGGTGCCTCACGACTAAAGAGAATATATGTGGATAAAGATAAACAGAACAAGGCAAAGTATAGAGCGAACCTATCTTCCCGGCGAAAGAAGAAGTGGACCAGAAAGTATAGTCCTGAGATTATTAAGGCGCCTAAAAGTATAACCTGTGTGTTATGAAGATTATTTTGCAGGCGGACAATTTGTGACGGGCTTCCTAAGGTCAGTTCATTTCTAATACCACCCCTGGCATGATGGAAATTGGCAACTTGAATTACGATATCCAACTTACCATTAAGAGGTGAAAAAAAGGCTAATTGGGGAGCTCCGTTGGGCTGCACCTCTGGAGTGGAAACGCCGATATTTCCTCTAGAGGCCACTAATTGTCCATTAACATACATTTTATAGGCTGTATAGATAGGAGGAAGCTTAATAGCTTTTATATTGTTATCTTCAGGGTCTAGAATAATGGTCAGACGATAGGTTGCATAACCTTCGCTAGGTAGCTTCTTTCCTTGATAGTATTCATTTAGCCAGGTTGAAGGGATCTTGATTAATGAGGGAGTAATCCTGCTGTCTGATGATGGAAAGGAATGTCGGTATTCCTGCCAGTAGAACTCCCAATCCCCATTCAAACGTACTACACCTTGCTCCTCAAAGTTCCAGTTAGTTAAATCCAGTACGCCTTGCACGGCTAACGGTTGTTTAATGTTACCTGCATAGACGGAACTAGAAATTAAAAGTCCTAGTAAAAGCAGGGATAATAGTAGAATTCTAGGCGCTTTAGTTTGAGGGACTAGACTAGGCTCTCTAATCACAACTTTTACCTCCTCTGGTAAAATGATGAACATTCCCTATTTTTTGATATTCGACACAGCTAATAAAATACCTTTCAATTTGCGCCTATATTATTTAAAAAATTAGGACTAAACTCATAACCTCATAAAACTTTAGTCCTAGACATTTTCTTAAGTAAGAAGCGATTTTTGATTCAGTTATTTAAGGGATTAGGGTTAGGAAATGAGCCAAAATCCTGGCTGTAAGACCCCAGATAATATATCTTTCATAGATATAAAAATAGACGGGATAAAGCCCTTGGCGCCAGTCGTAGTCTTTGCCGTTAGGTAATAGGTGAAAAGGAAAGTCGGGGAGAGGTGACATTTCCATTTTTGTGTAGCTTATAGTCGGTTCTGCCTGGCGCAGATAATCTAAGGGGACATAGAAAATCTCTGCCACTTCATCCTCTTGGGGCATAAGATGTGTCCCGGGGTTGATCTTACCTACATAAGGATAAATGATTAAATTAGAGGGCTGGACTAGAATATCCAAAGGTCCTAGTACAGTTATATCAGCAGACTTGACTCCTAGCTCTTCTGCTGTTTCACGAATAGCTGTGTCTCGGGGAGTTGGATCTTGTTTTTCCATATGACCACCAGGAAAGCATATTTCACCAGGTTGTCCCTCTAATGTTTCGGAACGCACCTCAAAAAGGATTGAGAGCTGACCTTGATGTTCTATAAGAGGTAATAATACAGCTGCTTTATAGCTGTTCATATCATCGAGAATATCGACCTTTCTATTTTGCATTACTTGGCTGATCTGCTCCATACTTCGTCCTGCCTTCCTTATTATTATAAGTTTAATTTTAACAGATTTTAATACTAGATGAGTACATGATCGAAAAACCATCCTTTACCTAGGTATAGTGTGGGCAAAAATGTGTAATGCTAGGAATATCTTATTAGGCCAAGTATAAAAAGGAGTGATATTCTTTGGATATGTTAGCTTTGATCCTGGTTATAATTGGGGCCATCAATTGGGGACTGATCGGTTTATTTAACCTGGATCTAGTGGCTACATTGTTAGGAGGACAAAGCTCTATTCTTAGTAGGGCGGTATATGTATTAGTCGGGCTAGCCGGCTTATACGCCATCACCTTCTTAACAGGTAATCGTCTAAGGGAGAGAACAGGACGGGAAGAAGGGGTTAAGTAGTAGAACTGAAGAATAACAAGCACCGGGAGTAACGATTCCTCGCTTAGAAATGTCTAAACTCATCCCGTAAGAAATTACTTAGCGGTGGAAATTCGCCGTCCGTGGCTCAATTCTCCCTGTCCGGCACGTCCTGTGCCGGACTAAGTAATTTCTAACGGTATTCGTTAAGACATTTTAACCAAGCTCGTCAAAGCTACTCCCGGTTCTTGTTATTCTTCATTTAGGAGTATTGGAAACAAGCACCGGGATTAGCGATTAAAGAGAAATATATAAGTTACCACTTCCGACAGTTTTACCTTATAATAATTAATAAAGGTGCTATCTATATCAGGAGGAGTGTGTGAAGTCCATGAGTGTGAAGAAGCGGCAGGGGGAGATTCTAGGAAAAAAGGTCGTTCAAGCCTTGCAAAAAAATAATTTTCAAGCTGAGTATGTTGAAGATAAGGAAACTGCTATAAGAAGACTTCTGGAACTGATCCCCACCGAAGGGACAGTAGGAGTTGGAGGGTCAGTAACAATCGAAGAATTGAAAATTACAGATCAATTAGCAGCTAGAGGCAACAAAGTATATTGGCATAATACGCCGGGGCTGGATCCTGAGGAGGCCCAGGAGATTAGAATTAAGCAGCAAACCTGTGATTGCTTTCTTACCAGTACTAATGCGGTGACTTTAGATGGAATACTGGTT
>JAPXME010000125.1:0-5299 GCA_033809185.1 Clostridiaceae bacterium | reverse complement strand
AGGCAAGCCATCGTGGTTTGGTTGACTACGTGCAAGCGTGTAGAGCGCTAACCAGGAAAATCCGGTTAGCATTAAGCTTGAGACGCGATGCCGATCCGATTTAGGCGAAGTGGCCCATCCTATGCTGTCAAGAAAAACCTCTAGGTAGTAATCTGGTTCCCGTACCAAAACCGACACAGGTAGGTAGGTAGAGGATACTAAGGCGATCGAGTGAACCCTTGTTAAGGAACTCGGCAAAATAACCCCGTAACTTTGGGATAAGGGGTACCCTAGTAGCGTGAAGATACTTGCTATTGGAGCGCGAAAGGGTTGCAATAAAGAGGCTCAAGCGACTGTTTACTAAAAACACAGGTCTCTGCTAAGTCGTAAGACGATGTATAGGGGCTGACGCCTGCCCGGTGCTGGAAGGTTACGAGGAGAGGTTAGGGCTTTTAGCCCGAAGCTTTGAATCTAAGCCCCAGTAAACGGCGGCCGTAACTATAACGGTCCTAAGGTAGCGAAATTCCTTGTCGGGTAAGTTCCGACCTGCACGAATGGCGTAACGACTTGAGCGCTGTCTCAACAAGGGGCTCGGTGAAATTACATTATTGGTAAAGATGCCAATTACCCGCAGAAAGACGGAAAGACCCCGTGAACCTTTACTGTAGCCTGATACTGGATTTTGATATACCATATGCAGGATAGGTAGGAGGCTATGAAGCCAGGGCGCCAGCTCTGGTGGAGCCAACGGTGAGATACTACCTTTGGTATATTAAAGTTCTAACTGTGTGCCGTGATCCGGGCACAGGACAGTGGCAGGTGGGCAGTTTGACTGGGGCGGTCGCCTCCTAAAAAGTAACGGAGGCGTCCAAAGGTTCCCTCAGAGTGTTTGGCAATCACTCGTAGAGTATAAGAGCATAAGGGAGCTTAACTGTGAGATTGACAGATCGAGCAGGAACGAAAGTTGGGTCTAGTGATCCGGCGGCTCAGTGTGGAATGGCCGTCGCTCAACGGATAAAAGGTACTCCGGGGATAACAGGCTTATCTCCCCCAAGAGTCCATATCGACGGGGAGGTTTGGCACCTCGATGTCGGCTCATCGCATCCTGGGGCTGGAGCAGGTCCCAAGGGTTTGGCTGTTCGCCAATTAAAGCGGTACGCGAGCTGGGTTTAGAACGTCGTGAGACAGTTCGGTCTCTATCTTCTGTGGGCGTAGGAGAATTGAGGGAATTCGTCCCTAGTACGAGAGGACCGGGATGAGTAAACCTCTGGTGCGTCAGTTGTCCCGCCAGGGGCATGGCTGATTAGCCAAGTTTATAAGGGATAAGCGCTGAAAGCATATAAGCACGAAGCCCATCCCGAGAATAGTTCTCCCATCCCTTGTGGAGTAAGACCCCATGTAGATTACATGGTTGATAGGTTAGATGTGTAAGCACAGTAATGTGTTTAGCTGACTAATACTAATTGGTCGAGGACTTAATTTTCTATAAATATCGCTATGAAGCTTTGAAAGAATAATATTTTAAGAATATTTAAAGAAGTTTTTAATCTTACGGTGGTCATAGCGAAGGGGCAACACTTGTTCCCATCCCGAACACAATAGTTAAGCCCTTCTGCGCCGATGGTACTGCACCGGTCTGGTGTGGGAGAGTAGGACGCCACCGTATTTTATTTTAAATCGTAATAAAAGTCTGATTTTTAAATTTCAACCAAGGTCTGGTTTTTTTATATCAAGACTTTTTAGAATAGAATTTTGCCTGCGAACGCTAAGTGAATGCTAAGTGTATACTTCATAAATTTATAGTGTTGTATTTTTTTACAGTGTCACTGGTAAATTAAATTGTCGGGTGATGGAATTATTAAATTATTTTTGATTATTTATTGTAAATCACTTAGTTTTTTAAAATCTTCTTTCAGGTTTTTATATAGCGATTTATAAAGTGGATATATTTTTTTATATTTCTCGACATTTTCTGGTATCGGGTGGTTTTCTTGTTTTACCTCACCGACTATTTTATCAGTAGCGTCTTCAATATCGGTAAAAATTCCACATCCTTTACCGGCAATAATAGCAGCACCATAGGCAGGACCTTCTTCAATATTTAGAGTAATAACTTTTGAATCCAGAACATCTGCAATTATCTGCCTCCAGATTCCGCTTCTTGCCCCGCCGCCTGACAAAATTATACTGTCTGGTTTAATATCAAGTTCTTTCATAAGAGAGAGACAATCAAGCTGACTGAAGGCCACGCCTTCCATGATTGACCTGATAAAATGATCAGGGCCATGTCTGTAAGAAATACCAAAGAAAACACCTCTTGCATGTGGGTCAGCATAAGGTGTTCTCTCTCCAGATAGATAGGGTAAAAATATAAGTCCTTCTGAGCCTGCAGGAGCTTTTGCTGCCTGGTTATCAATTAATCCATAACCCTTCACGTTAGGATAGTTATTGATTATTTCTATGGTTGGACCAAATTTTTCTGAATACCATCTTACCGAGCCACCAGCTGAAAGTGTTACACCTGTAAGGTGCCATTTACCGGTTACAGCATGGCAAAAAGAGTGCAACCTTCCTTCCGGGTCATATACAGGCTCGTCACTGTGTGCGAAAACCACACCGGAAGTTCCGATTGAGTCCATAATTCGTTTTTTTCTTACTATTCCGGTTCCAACTGCACCTGCAGCGTTATCGCTACCTCCCCCGGCTATCGGGGTTCCTTCAACTAAACCTGTAAGCTCTGAGGCCTCTTTGCTAATTCTGGAAGATAATACTTCTGATTCATATATAACTGGAAGAAAATCACGATTTATCCGTAGCCCATCAAGAATTGTATCAGACCAGTTTCTGGAAGGTATATCCATAAGAATTGTTCCAGAAGCATCGGATACCTCGGTTGCAAAAGTACCTGATAACCTGTATCTTATATAATCTTTCGGAAGAAGAATTCTTGATATTTTTTTATAGTTGCTGGCTTCATTTTCTCTAAGCCAGAGTATTTTTGGAGCTGTGAACCCGGGCAGGGCCTTATTATATGACAGCTTTATAAAGTTGTCATAACCAAATATTTTATATATGGTTTCGCATTGGGGATAAGTTCTCTGGTCACACCATAGTATTGCAGGCCTTATTACTTCACCATTATTATCCAGAAAGACGCTACCGTGCATCTGGCCAGAAAGGCCTATGCACATTATATCTCCTGGGGGTACATGAGATTTATTTAACACGTCTTTTATGGTTTTTATTGAAGCTACCCACCAATCTTCGGGAATCTGTTCGGCCCACCCGGGTCGGGGGGTTATAAGTTTATATCCACTTATGCTTGAAGCTACGAGCTTAAGATTTTCATTTATAATTAATGCTCTGGTTGAAGTTGTTCCTATGTCAAGACCTAAAAGATATTTCATAATTATAATAAATATACCATTGTTTAATATTGTTTTTATATTATTTCTTGAAAAACTTACTTCATTTTTGCTTCATCATTTTTGCAAGTATTAATTCTATATCTCCTCTGTGGTTCTCAGGGTTGTAATATGCTTCTATTATCTCTTCATTTGGTAGACTATTAATTCTCTCATTCATTATATTAAGCACGAGGGAATTAATTTCGATAGCTTTATTTACAGGCATTCTTTCAGGATTGATATCTATACCAAAATATTCATTATAACCAGCCATTTTTAATGCAAAAAGTGATGCCTCTCCCTGTGACCATTCTACTACACCGAGATTTAAATCCTGGTCATAATTCCCAAGGGGCTGGCTATTCCAGTGCGTATGGAAGAGTCTGCCTTCTCTTGTTGCTCTACTGAATGCATACGGAGCATCTTCGTATCCCATTCTGATATGCCCTATTTCAGGTTGCATTCCAAGCAACCTGTAGCCTTTATCCAGGAGTTCTCTATTAGTTTTTGATTTTAATCTTGATTCAATATCATGGCATGCAAGAAGACCATCTACAGTTGTTCTATAAATATTGTTTGGTGCAGGCTCATAGGGTTTTGGTTCAATAGCAACTGGCACACCGGGAACTTCATCCATAGCACAAGCTACTGCGTCTTCAAATCTATCCCACATGTCATAAAAATTTGTTCCAAGGGAATACAGATAACCATCTATACCTGGCCATATACCTGCATGATGAAGGTTATGGTCTCTTACGAACTTCAGGCAGTTTGTTAAAATTTCTATTGCCTCATCTCTGTACTTGTTAATAGGATTTGACAACGAACCAAATTCAAATTGTCTGGGATAAAAAATTGAAGGATAGCAGGAAAGAAGCTTAATTCCGCTCTCTTTTTCAAGCTCTTCGTAAAGATGATAATTTCCTTCGTTTACCTCAAGTGGGTAGTGGGCTTCTATTGCTCCTACTCCTAATTTCGCCATATCAGCAGCCATTTCTATTCTCTGTGGTATGTCTTTACTTTCAATATATGCATCATGGAATCTTCCGCCCACAGGTGTAAAATACCATATTCCTACAGATATTTTTATGTCAAGACTAAAAGTATTTAAATGTTCTATTAGTTCTTCTTTTGTTCTTCTCTTTTCCTGATACCTTGTATTTATTATGTCATTCATAATGCCTTCCTATCCCTGAGATTATTTTGCTAAAGAGTATAAATTTTTGTTAACCTGCTTTTTCTATCTTTTCAAAATAATAAATTTTTAAAATCTTAAAGCTATAGTAAGGAAAAAAAATTAGTTAGTCAAGTAAATTATAAAATTATGTTTAAAAAATGCCTTGACTAACTGAAATTATCCCTTTATAATTTCACATTAAAAATAAAATACTTTCATAATAATTCCATACTATATTCAAAGCAAGCATTATAAAAACTATAAATTTAAAATTTAATATCCCGGGGAGTCTGATATATCTATAAATTTATTAATAAAATTACAATCCGATAGCTAAAATCAAAGAAAAAATTAAATAAATGTATATTTTTAACTGAATTATTAAAAAACAAATTAAATAAAAGGAGGTAGTAAAAGAGGTATGAAAAAATATGAGATTTGTCTAAGATGCCCTGCGGCAGGCCAAACTTAAACAAATCTCCAATTAATTTTATCAAAAGTAAGATTGATTTAAAAGGAGATGAAAGAAGTGAAAAAAATACTTGTTCTTACATTGGTTGCAGCTTTAATGGTTTCAATGTTATTCGTTGGAACTTCCTGCAGCCATGAGCAGGCTACAACAGAAGAATCAGCTGACAAAGGCTCAACAGAAACAGAAGCCAGTGGTGAACTTATTGGTGTAACAATGCCTACAAAATCCCTCCAGCGCTGGAATCAGGATGGAGACAACATAAAA